>JAHWKJ010000688.1 GCA_019347905.1 Planctomycetota bacterium | reverse complement strand
AATGACGAAAGAATGACGAATGACGAAGCCCGAAGCAACTGCTTCGACCATACGGATTCGGTCGCGATATAATGTTTTGGAAGCCAACGCGGCTGTCCGCAGCCGGCAAAGTCGTTCCTCGATTGCCTGTCACGTAAGCCAACGCATATGCCTATCTTTCGCTGGGGACATCACTGGAGTCCGCTGGGCGACCTGGAGCGCGAGGTCGATCGCCTCTTGCGGAGCGTGAATCTCACGTTTCAGAGCTTCCGCCCGGCGCGGCAGTATCCGCCGCTCAACGTGTATGAGCTGGACGACGAGTACCTGCTGACGGCGGAACTGGCCGGTACGAAAATCGAGGATCTGGAGCTGACCATTGGCGATGGAATCCTCACGCTCAAAGGGCAGCGGCACGATCCCGCCGACGTGCCGGAAGAACTCTTTCGCCGCAACGAGCGGTTCCGCGGGTCGTGGCAGCGGTCGGTGTCGATTCCGGAGCGGGTCGACGAAGAGGCCTTGCGGGCGAACCTCAGCCATGGGGTGCTGGTCATCCATCTGCCCAAGGCGCGTCAGGCGCAGCCGCGGCAGATCCGCGTCGTCGAAGGAGAAACCTGAATGGCCGATGAACAGCCGCTGAGCGCCGCGTCACAGGACGTGCCCGCCGTTCCCGACAACGAGACGCTCGACGGGCAGGAGCGCCTGTTGTACACGCCGCCCATCGACATCTACGAGGGCGACGAAGGGCTGGTGCTGTGTGCGGATCTTCCGGGCGTGACGCTCGACACGCTGGAGTTGCAGGTGCAGGACAACCGGCTGACGCTGTTCGGCCGCGTGAAGCGGATCGTGCCGGCCGAGGGGCGCATCGTGCACTGCGAGCACGAGCCGGGCGACTTTCTGCGGTCGTTCATCCTCAGCGAGGAGGTCGACCACGAGCGGATCACAGCGACCTTGAACAACGGCGTGTTGAAAGTCATCCTACCGAAGGCCCGCCGCACGGAACCGCGGCGCATTCAGGTGGGCACCGAATGAAATATCGAATGTCGAAATCCGAATGACGAAAGAATGCCGAAGCCCGAATGACGAATAACGAAGGCTGACGCAACGATCGCAGGCGTTTCGTCATTCGGGCTTCTGCATTCGTCATTCCTTTCGTCATTCGGGTTAGACTACTGCTTTCGATTCTCAACCTCTTCGGAGTGTGAACATCCATGTCGCAGCGCGAATCTCGTCCGGAACAGGGGCCGCTGGCGGTCTCCGTCGAACGCTTGCGTCACGAGCTGGACCGGTGGCTGGAAGCGGCGTGGAGCCAGGGCGGGCGTGCCTTGAATGCCATCGGCTGGCGCGCTCCGGGCCGCGACTTTGCACCCGCCGTCGATGTCATCGAGTCGCCCGAGGAGTTCCTGGTGCTGGTCGATCTGCCCGGCTGCGAATCGCAGATGCTGGAGGTGAGCCTGACGGGCAACATGCTGACGATTGTCGGCCAGCGTCCCGAGCCGCCCGTGGGTGAGCACCAGACGCTGCATTCGGCGGAGCGCGTCTGCGGCCGCATCGAACGCTCGATCCCCATGCCGGCCCCCGTCGATCCCGACCACGTCCAGGCCACCTGCCGCGACGGCGTGCTTTCCGTGCGGTTGATGAAATCCGAGCGGGCGAAGGCACGCCAGATTCAGATCCACACCGGCTGAGAAACTGTGTGCTATGCTGGACTGGAAGGCTGCGCCAAATGCTTCGCGGACTTCCCGTCCCATCGCGCCCGATTCGACGCAGAAAAATGGATGAAAACCGCCTCCGCGGTATCTTCACACCGAATCTCGTGCCGCTCGATGCGCGCGGAGAGATCGCTGAGCCTGAGCTGCGACGTTACGTCGACTGGCTGATCGATCGCGGCGTGCACGGGCTGTATCCCAACGGGTCGACGGGCGAGTTTACGCGCTTCACGGCCGACGAGCGAAAGTGGATCGTCGAGATCATTGCCGACCAGTGCCGCGGCCGCGTGCCGATTCTTGCCGGGGCGGCCGAGGCGAATGTCCGCGAGACGCTGTCCGCCTGCGAGCACTACGCCGACCTGGGGGTGCGGGCGGTGGCGATTGTCGCGCCGTTCTACTACAAGCTCAGCCCGCGGTCGGTGTACGCGTACTTCAAGGAGATCGGCGACCACACGCCGGTCGACGTCACGCTGTACAACATCCCGATGTTCGCCAGTCCCATCGACGTGCCGACCGTGCAGCGGCTGTCGGACGAGTGCGAGCGAATTGTCGCCATCAAGGATTCCTCGGGCGATCTGCCGCACATGATCCGCATGATCCAGGCCGTGGGGCCGAACCGGCCCGACTTCGCGTTCCTCACCGGCTGGGACGCGGCGTTGATGCCGATGCTCTTGATCGGCTGCGATGGCGGCACGAACGCCAGCTCCGGCGTGGTTCCGGAGCTGATGCGCAAGCTGTACGATCTGACGCTCTCGCTGAAGCTCGACGAGGCCCGCCGCTTACAGTACGACCTCGTCCGGCTGTTCGACACGATGATCTACTCGGCCGAGTTCCCCGAAGGCTTTCGGGCGGCGGTCGAGCTGCGTGGATTCCGCATGGGGACCGGAAGACAGCCGCTCTCGGCGGAGCAGCAGGTCGATCTGGCGACGCTCAGCCGCACGCTGCAGTGCCTGTTGGCGGAGCATGGTTTCACGGATGAGCCGGTCGGCGGCTGTCCCGCCGGTGAGGGCGAGGATGTCTCGCCGCTGGAAGTCAACGAGATCGTGCTGAACGTGGTGTCGGAGCTGAAGCGCCGCGGGCTGATGTGACGTGCCGGTAGTGCGGATTTCAATCCGCACGAAGCCGTTTGACGCCGCCCGGTTCTCGTCGACGCTGTATCGCCGGTCGTGCGGATTGAAATCCGC
>JAHWKJ010000142.1 GCA_019347905.1 Planctomycetota bacterium | reverse complement strand
ATTGAAGAGGTAGCTCAAGCAGCGGCCTCGGGGGTCGAGCGGATGGGAAAAGCGCGCGAGTCGCTCCAACACGGGCGAACGCGATGAGTGGGCCGGCTCAGTGCTCTTCCGAGCGGCAGTGTTCTTCGTAGGCGGCGCGGTCGAGCAGCTTGTCGAGCGAGCTGCGGTCCGCGATCTTCATGCGGATCATCCACCCCTGGCCGAAGGCGTCGGCCGAGAGCACCGACAAATCGTCCGCCAGCGACTCGTTGGCCTGGAGCACCTCGCCGCCCACGGGGGCATACAGGTCGCTGGCGGCCTTCACGCTCTCGATGACGCCGAACTCCTCGCCGGCCGCGAGCGTGCGACCGGGAGACGGCAACTCAATGTAGACCAGATCGGTGAGCTGCCGCACGGCGAAATCGGTGATGCCCACCGTGGCCACGTCGCCCTCGACGCGCACCCACTCGTGCGTCTTTGCGTATTTCAACGAGGCGGGATCCATAACTGACAGGACGGCCGGCTGGGGAGGATGCTGGATGAGGGGCAGTGTATAGCGCCCCGGCTTGCGGCGGAACGCCACCCGCAGGCGCGACTACGAACTTTTGAGCTGCTGTTCGACGGCGGCGATCTTTTCCACGCGGCGGGCGTGCCGGCCGCCCTCGAATTCGGTCTTCAGCCAGATGTCGACCATGCGGTTGACCAGCCGGTCCCCCAGCAGGTCCGCCGACAGGCACAGCACGTTGGCGTCGTTGTGAAGGCGGCTGGCTTCGGCGGTGAGGTCGTCGTGGCAGTTAGCGGCCCGCACGCCCGGAAACTTGTTGGCGACGATACACATTCCCATGCCGGTTCCGCAAATGAGAATGCCCCGCTCGATCTCGCCTTCCGAGACCGCCTGCGCCACGCGGGCCGCGAAATCTGGATAGTCGCAGCTTTCGGCGTTCTCGGGGCCGTAATCCAGCCCCTCGTGCCCGAGGTCCGACAACAGGGAGAGGAGCTTCCCCTTCACCATGTAGCCGCGATGGTCGCTGGCAACGGCGATTCTCATGCCCCGCCAATCCGTCCTACGGAGTTCTCAATCAGAGCCCGCACGTACTCGCCGATCTGCTCGAGACACTGCCGGTAGTCTTCCAGGCTCCCGCCGATCGGATCCGCGATGTCGGCCTCGCATTGCGACAGCGGTTCGACGCGGCCGGCCACGTCGGGTCTGAGGGCGAGGATCGAATCGCGGTGGCTGTGCGTCATCGTGTAAATGCGGTCGGCCTGGTCGAGCAGCGATTCCGTCAACGGCTGGCTCGAGTGCGTGCCCAGGTCGATGCCCATCCGGCGCAGGAGATCGACGCCCTCGGGACTCGCCGGCGCTCCGCTGGCCGCCGATAAACCCGCCGACAGCACAATATAACCCCGCTCGACCAGGTCATCTTCGCTGCATTGTAAGCGCTCCGCCAGCAATTTGCGAAAGAGTGCTTCCGCCATCGGGCTGCGGCACGTATTGCCGGTGCACACGAACAGAACCACCTCGCTGGCCAGCCGCCGCAATGTGGCCGCGGCGATCACCCCTTCTTCGACAATCGACCAGCGCTCGTCCTGGACGCGAACAACGGTTGCCGCCTGCCCATACCGCGTGGGGCCATCGTCGATGATCAGCGCCAGCCGGCCGTCGAGCCGCCGATCCAGTTCTTCGGCGGTCGTCGCCGGACGGCCGTCGACCAGCCGGTCGCCGGCGGTCAACAACGGTGACGGCAGCAGCCGCGCAATCTCGCCGAGCGCCTTGTGCGCCGGCAGCCGAAAACGCGCCTCGCGCCCCCGCACGACGAGTCGCCGCGTTTCGGCGGGCAACCGCTCGAGCACATCGTCATCCGCCGGCAGGTCAAATGCGAGAACGACCGGTCCTGGCAGGCAGCGCCGCACGAGACGCCGCGCGATCTGCGAAGGCTGCGGCAGGTAGTCGTAGATTTCGGCCGCCGATTTCAGTCCGAGCGGCAGCGGAGCGCTGTCTCCGCGGCCGATCGCCTCCGCCAGACGAGCAGCCGCATCGGGACGCAGCGCTGCGGCAACGGCCAGATAGGCCGTCTCCGTCGGCAGCCCCACCAGTTCGCCCTGCGCCAGGAGATAGACTGCCTGGTGCAGCACGTCGCGCGGGTCGTCGGCCCGGCGAATGTCGATTCGTTCAGACATGGTGGCAGGTGCGCGTGGCACCGAAGAGGGATCGCCCCCTTTCCGGATGCGGCCCTTCGGTTGTGCAACGCAAAGCGCGGGGGACTAGGCCCTCATTGAGCGAGGCCCGGGTGCAGGGGCACGGCCGGCAGGACGATTCAAAGCCGGAATTCGACTATAGTTGCGGCCCGACGGCCGATCAAGGAGAGCCGCATTCGGCAGCCCCGCAGGCCGTGCCGATTCAGAACGTGCCTTCGCGAACCTGCTCGCGATTGAGGCCGCGGCGCAGATGGACGACGCGGTTCGCCTCCACGGATTCGTTTTCCGGCAGCGGATCGCGGCGCGTGCTGCGGCCCTTCTGTGCGACGCTTTGCAGCTCTCGGAGCACGTCGGCTCCCGGAAGCGGCCGGGCCGATTCGTCGTAGTACTCGAACCACGGAAGCCTGGCGCGCGTGTAGTCCGCAGCCGTGGGCGGCTCGAACGGCGGTGCGCTGCCGGTGATCGCCTGCCACGTCTGCGAATTCGCGATGTGCACAAAGCAGCGGCTGAAGTGCTCAGTGTCCCAGTCGTCGAAGCGGAAGGGGTCGTCGTAGATCTCCTGGCGCATGCGGCCGCCAGGTGCCAGGCCCATGTCCGGCGCCGCAAAGCAGGCCGTGTCGGACAAGGAAGCCGGCTCGGCGGCGAACTTGCGGGCGAGGTCCAGGCGCTCGACCCGCTTCGGAAACCGGCGCTCGAAGACCTCGGCCTTCATCGGGTACAGAATGAGCTGCAGGCCACCGTGCTCGCCCGTGCCGGTGATCTGCTCTTCGGCCGTGTAGCCCTCACCGAGAGGCATGGCGACGAACTGCCGGATGACGCCCTTTTCGATGGCGTAGCCGTCGAGCCACGGTTGCTCGGGCACGACGGCGTAGTCCTGCGGGCGACGGCCGAGGCCGTTCGTCCACGGCTCTCCCGTGACGGCGTTGATCTTGCCCGCCGCGACCTTCACCGCAAATGGGTACGCGGTCCCGCGGTTCGAATGCCAGGGGGCGTCGAAGTTCAGCCACAGGGCTTCCGCCTGGTACATGGGCAGCATGACGCCGCCGCGCTCCAGCCAGCGGCCGGGAACGCGCGAGGCGAATTCGTCCACGTGCCTCAGCGGAAAGCAGCCCAGGCCCGGCGGCAGTGGATAGTCGCGATCGTCGTCGGGAATGCGCAACGTCCGCTGGAAGTCGATCGACATGTGCGCCAGCGGATGCACCTCGGGAAACGAAACCACCAGCCGGTCGCGCTTCAGTTCGATCATCGGACTCTCCTTGGGTGAAGTGGTGCGGACGTGCGGCTCGAATTTCGGGTTGGCTGTCTACCAGTTGCCGTCGCGGATTTCGCGAACCAGGCGAAGCACGGCCTGATCCGGCAGGTGCTTCAGCTCGCGGATGAGCTGACCAAACAGAACGGGACGCTTGCGGATGATGTCGGCGAGATCTGCCGAAACCTTCCCGGCAAGCGCCAGCAAGGCGTCGGAATCGAATTCCAGGATCTCCGCGAGGCGGCGGATCGTCTGCTCCGAGGGCGGCGCTTCGAGTCCTCTCTCGATGCGGCTGAGATACGAAGGTTCGAGCGGCACGCGTCCCGCGACGGCCCGCAGCGAGAACTGCGGGTTCTGCTTCTGGAGTTCTTCGCGTCGATTGCGGATGGTCTCGCCGAAGCCGCTCATGTGTGTAGTGTATACTGCACACTCCACGGCGTCAAGCGGCGGGCCGCGAGGCAATCGGCGGAAGGCAGTAGGCGGTAGGCGGTACTCAGGGACGACGACTCGTGGAGGCAGCACCGATTCGCTTCCGCCTACCGCCTTCTGCCGTCTGCCTTCTGCCTCCCGCCTTCTGCCCCATTCGATCCCACGCACGACAGCGGTTATCATCCCCTGCGACCGCAATTCGACTCTGCCACGGGAGAACGACCATGGAATACCGCAACCTCGGAGCGGCCGGTGTAAAAGTCTCGCCGGTGTGCCTGGGCACGATGATGTTCGGCGGACAAACCAGCGAGGCCGACGCCACCCGCATCATTCACCGCGCGCTGGATGACGGCGTCAACTTCATCGACACCGCCGACATGTACAACGCCGGCGAGAGCGAGCGGATCGTCGGCAGGGCCATCGCCGACCGCCGGCACAAGGTCGTGCTGGCCACCAAGGGCCGACAGGTGATGGGCGAAGGGCCGAACGACAAGGGCGGCAGCCGGCTGCACCTCATGCGGGCCGTCGATGCGAGCCTGAAGCGGCTCGGCACCGACTGCATCGACCTCTATTACTTCCACGCCCCCGACTACGACACGCCCATCGAAGAGACGTTGCGGGCCATGGACGACACGGTGCGTTCCGGGCGGGTGCACTACATCGCCTGCTCCAACTTTCGCGCGTGGCGGCTGATGGAGGCCCTGTGGACCAGCGATGCCTTGGGCCTGGCGAAGTTCTGCTGCCTGCAGCCCCTGTACAACATCGTCAACCGCGACATCGAGGTCGAAGTGCTGCCGGCCTGCGAGGAGTACGGCATCGGCGTCGTCACATACAGTCCGCTCGCCCGCGGCATCCTCACCGGCAAGTACAAGCCGGGCCAGCCGTTTCCCGAAGGCAGCCGCGCCAGCCGCAACGACAAACGCATGCAGCAGGCGGAACTGCGCGAGGAGAGCCTCGACATCTCCCAGCGGATCGCAGCCCGTTGCGAGCAGAAGGGCTGCACGCCCTCGCAGTTCGCGCTCTCCTGGGTGCTGGCGAACCCGATCGTCACCTCAGCAATCGTCGGCCCGCGCACAATGGAGCAGTACGCCGATAACGTAGGCTGCCTCGAAGTCGACTACATCGACGAGGACGAAGCCTTCATCGACGAACTCGTCCCCCCCGGCGAGCACAGCGGCAAAGGCTTCCAGGACACGGCGTACCCCATCACCGGCCGCGGACGGTGAGGCGTTGACGCTTGCTGCGCGGGCGGGCGAGAATGAGGGACGAGAGGGACCCACACGCTTGATGCCGAGAATTCGGTCATGACTACCGTCGTGGAAGCTCTGAAAATCGAAGCCGCACAGCGGTTCGTGATCCGGAACGTGAGCTGGGAGCAATACGTCGCGATCTCCGACGCCTTGCCCGAGCGGGCTGCGCGCATCACCTTCGATGGGAGCTCGATCGAACTGATGACCAAATCAGCGCTGCACGAGTGGCTCAAGGAAATGCTCGGCCGACTGATTCCGATGGTCGCCTTCGAGTGGGACATTCCGATTCGCAGCGGCGGCGAAATGACCTTTCGCCGCCGGCGGGCCAACCGCGGTCTGGAGCCTGATCAATGCTACTGGATCGCCAACGAACGCGCGATGCGCGGCAAGACGACGTACGATTCCGAGGCCGATCCCCCGCCCGACTTGGCGGTGGAAATCGACGTCACGCACAGTTCGCTGAACCGGCAGGAGATTTACGCGAAGCTGCGCGTGCCGGAACTCTGGCGATTCAGCGGCGAAACGCTGCGCGTCCTCGTGCTGGGCAAGTCGGGGAAGTACAAGGAAGTCGAACGCAGCCCGGCGTTTCCCACGCTGCCCGTTGGCGAACTCGTGCCGTTCCTGATGCCGGACGAAGAACGCGACGAGACGACGATGCTGCGGCAGTTCGTCGAGTGGGTGCGGCAGTTTCGGCCGGAAGAGTAGTCGCGAGCCATCGATGACGGCCCCGCAATATGTCTAACGCCGCCTCGACCGAAGGAGGCCCGACCGGCTCTGCGGTCCGGCGCACCGGGCGAAGACGGCGGGAGCTGATTCGCGTCGCGCCGGAAGATCGCGAAATTCGCCGGCGGCCCTGGAGCGAGCGGCTGCGCGACGATCTGCGCACCGGCTGGCCGGGGCTTCTCGTGAGTGCGGGGCTCCACGCGCTGCTGCTGTTCGCGTTCGTGGTGACGATTGTGCGGACGCGCGAGCCGCCCGGCGATGAGTTGCTGGAGTTCGGCTGGGCAACGGCCCCCGATCCCAATCGGCGGCTGCCGCGCGGGCCGGTGGAGATTCGGGCGTTTGAATTCAAGCCGACGCCGCAGCCGGTGCCTCGAGCCACCGAGCGGCCTGCGGACGATGATCCCTCCGGAAACGCCCCGCCGAAACCGCCCGTCAAGCCCGTCGATGTGCAAAATATCTTCCGGGGCCGCACGCCGCGGTTGAAGGACGCGCTGCTCGAAGACGCCGGCGGCGGCGAGGCCACCCGGCGCGCCGTCTCCAGCGGGCTGGCGTGGCTCAAGCGGCAGCAGCATTCGGCCGGCAACTGGCAACTCCATACTGGGTATCCCGACGCCGGCTCGGCCGCCATCCGCACCGACACCGGCGCCACGGCACTCGCGCTGCTCGCCTTTCTGGGCGACGGCCATACAGACCGCGACGGCGAGCACAGCGACAGCGTTGCCAAGGGTCTCAAGTGGCTCGTCGGCATCCAGAAGGCCGACGGTGATTTTCACGACATCGGCGAGTTCGGCCGCCGCAGCGCCTACTATGCTCATTCGCAGGCCACGATCGCCGTCTGCGAGGCGCTGGCGATCACCGGCGACGAGGAGCTCCGCGAGCCGGCGCGGCGGGCGGTGCAGTTCCTGCTCGACAGCCAGCACCCCACCATGGGCGGCTGGAAGTACATGCCGCAGAACGAACGCACGATCCCCGACCTCTCGGTCACCGGCTGGGCGCTGATGGCGTTGCACTCGGCGCGGGCGGCCGGGATCGCCGTGGCGGACGAGCCGTTCCGCCGCGCATCCCTGTTCCTCGACCTCGTGCAAACGCAAGAGGGCGCCCGCTACCGCTATGAGCCGAAGCCGGGTGAACTCGTGCGGGCTTCGATGACGGCCGAAGGCCTCCTGTGCCGGCAGTTCCTGGGCTGGCCCGAAGACGAGCCGGCGCTGCTCGAGGGGGCCGAGTGGCTCGTCGGCGACGCCTTCGAGCCGGAGTGGACCAGCGGCCGCCGCAACGTCTACGAGTGGTACTACACGGGGCACGTGCTGCACAACCTGGGCGACCAGCGCTTTCGGGACTGGTACGCACGCGTTGAGAAACAGCTCGTGTTGAATCAGACGCGCACGGGCAGCTCGCGTCCCGGGAACGACACCCGCGGAAGCTGGCACCCGACGAACCCGCCCGGCTCACCCCACGAATACGCAGAGACCGCCGGCCGCCTGTACTTCACGGCGATGTGCCTGTTGGTCCTCGAGCTGCCTTTCCGTCACCTGCCCGTGTATGGGGAGAGTCAAGAGACGAGGGTCGAGGGACAAGGGCGGTGAAGTTTAGACTAGCTTTCAGTCGTGCTCCCGCCGGGGCAGGCCCGGCGGAGAGCCGTTTTTCACGGCTGCGGCAGCAGGTGCCGGCGCATGGTGGCGGCGATTTGCGCCGCGCCGTAGCCGTGTTCGACCATCAGGCAGGGGATTCCGTGCTGCTCGCACAGCGGGCGGAGCTTGTCGGAGACGTGGTGCGAGATGAAGCTCTTGAGCATCAGCATCATGTCGAGGCCGCCGTTTTTGACCCTTTGCTCCATCGCCTTGAGCTTCACCGGCTTGTTGCCCTCGTAGTCTTCCCATTCGAGCTTGGCGAACTCGAACAGCTCTTCGAGCTGCTGGCGGACGTCCTCGCGCCGCGAGCCGCCCACGATCACGCCCTTGCGGCCGCGCGTCTCGCTGAGGATGTCGGCGATGGTTTCACCCAGCGGCTCCTCTTCGCCGTTGCCCTGTTCGACTCGCTCCAAGCTGCGGCGCAGTGCGCGGAACTCTGAGCCTTCGAGCAGATCTTTGTAGGGAGCGACCAACCGCAAGACTTCTTCGTCGCTGGCGCCGAAGCCTGCCATAACTCGTTTGACTGCGGAGCGGAATTCGTCCTGCCCCTCGTCGGGAAGATTGAAGGAGGCGATGGCGCGCTTCAGGTCCTCGAGATCGCCCTGGGCCGACTCCCGCGCCTTCAGCCGGTCGGCCTCCTCCCGCTCCGCCTGTTCGCGCTGCTGGCGGCGGAGCTCGCGGCGGCGCTGGTTGAGCTCGCGGACTGTCTCCAGCTCCTTCTCGGCTTCGGCGATGAACCGCTCCCAGTCGGCGTTGTAATCCTGCTGAAAGGCCTCGATGTATCCCGGCTCGTAATGCTTGGAGATGCCCACGAGCTGCGGAAACAGCCGGCGCGCGCGGACTTGCTCGTCCTCGGTGATCTCCAGGGCCTGCAGACGCCGCAGGCGGCCGATCCAGATTTTCATCTGGGCGAACTGTTCGTTGCGCTCCATGGTGCCGTACCAGGCGTCGCACTCGCGGACTTCCTTTTCCAGGGCCCGCAATTCGCCCGAGGGGAAGAACACCGCCGCCTGCTGGAAGATCTCGTCTTCGGTGGTGAACTGGCCGGCCATCTGCGGCTCCAGATCGTCCAGTTCGCTGCGGACTTTCTCATAGCGTTCCATGGCGGCCCGCAGCGCCTCGAGCGACTCGCGGGCCTCGGTCTCTGCGGCGTCGATTTCCTCACGGGCTTCGCGCGCCCGGCCTTCGATTTCGTCCCGCGATCTGGTAATCAGCTCTTCGGCTTCCTGGGCGGAAGTCAGGTGTAACTTGTAACGGGCTGATTTGCGGACCAGCTCCTCAAGCTGCTGGCGCTGGTCTTCAATCGCATCGAGTTCGGCCATCCGCCGCACGCGCACGTCCTGGATTCGCTTGCGGGCGGCTTCGTTGCGCGCCTGGGCTTCCCGCAGGCAGCGGGCCGACTCTTCCATTTCCGTTTCGAGCTGTTCCGATTTCGCCGTTAGTTCCGCATGCCGCACCAGGGCGGCCAGACGGTCGAGGGCACTGATGTCGGTCATCTCCAAGTCTCCCGTTTCTTGCCGAGGAATCGGATTCCTCTTGTGAACTGTCAATGCTCAGAATTCGGATTGCAAATCAGCCGTTGGGCGCTAGCCCCCGGTTCCTGCCGTGCGAACCGGACGAAAGCGCGTGCCGGCTGATCCGAACAGCCGCGCTCGCGGCCGCCATTGTAGCGACTGGTCGTGGCCGTGTTGAGCAATCGCCGATGGCGTCAGAACGGATTCGTGCAGTGGATGGCCGAAGCTGGTAGGCTGACGGTGCGTCCGCGACATCTGCGGCGGTTCCTCCCCTCGGGTCCAGTTCTGGTGTCGCCATGTGCAGGCCTGCGCTGTGTCTCGCTGTCGTCCTGGCGGCCGCACTTCCACCCTTGTCGACTGCACAGGCCGGCGAGACGGCAGCCTGGACGCGTCACACGATCGATGCCTCGTCGCGCGGAGCGGACGGCACGCGCCTCGCCGACGTGAATGGCGACCGCTTGCCGGACATCGTGACGGGCTGGGAGCAGGGCGGCCTCATTCGCGTGTACCTGAATCCGGGGCCGGATCGCGCCGCGGGCGCGTGGCCGGCCGTCACGGTGGGCCGCGTCCGCTCGCCGGAAGACGCGGTGTTTGTCGATCTCGACGGCGACGGCGCGACCGATGTCGTTAGTTCGTGCGAAGGCCGCGAGCGGACGCTGTTCGTGCATTGGGCGCCTTCGGAGCAATCGCAGTATCTCGACGAGGAACGCTGGACGACCGAGCCGCTGCCGGGCTCAAAGGACGTCACCGCCTGGATGTTCTGTCTGCCGCTGAACGTGGATGGCCGCCGCGGCATCGATCTCGTGTGCGGGTCGAAAGGCAATGACGGCCGCATTGTCTGGTGGGAGTCGCCGGAGAACCCGCGCGACCTTCACGCGTGGAAAGCGCACCCGCTGGTCGAGGCGGGCTGGATCATGTCGCTGGCTGCCCGGGATTTCGACGCCGACGGCGATCTGGACCTGCTGTACTCAGACCGCAAGGGTCGCCGCCGTGGCATTTACTGGGCCGAGAACCGCGTTCCTTCGGCGGGAGTCGAGCCGGCCGGCTGGCCAGCGCACGCGATTGGCGGACAGGATCGCGAGGTGATGTTCCTCGCGCACGAGGATCTCGCCCAGAACGGGACGCCCGACGTCGTGGCGGCCGTGCACCGGGGGCCACTCTTGTTCTTGCGCGAGACGATCGCGGGCGACGTCGCCGCGTGGGTGCCGACGGAGATTCCCCTGCCGGAGGAGGCGGGTGGAGGCAAAAGTGTCGCGGTTGGCGATATCGACCTCGACGGGCGTCGCGACATCGTGTTCTCCTGCGAGGGCGCCGAGCGCAAGTCCGGCGTGATGTGGCTGTCCAGCGATCCGGCACTGCCGATTGAACGTACGCGGTGGACGCCGCACGACATCAGCGGGACAGCCGAGGGCGTGAAGTTCGATCTGGTCGAACTGCTCGATCTGGACGCGGACGGCGACCTCGACGTCCTCACGTGCGAGGAACGCGACAACCTGGGCGTCATCTGGTACGAGAACCCGACGCGGCGCGGTTCATCAGCCGGCGGACGCTAATTCAGGCTGTGTCTCAAGACGTGGTCACAAGCTGCCAGCTTGTGAGGAATCGCCGCAACACGACATGCGATCGAAGATCGCTTCGAGCGTTTGCGGCTGATCCAGCAGCAGTTCGCGCGTCAGCGAGCGCACCGCCTCGCGTTTTGCGGCATTGTCGAGATAGTCGACCGGGCTCTTGCCGTCGATGCGGGCCAGCATGCAGGCGGCGAGGTGCGCTACCGTCCGCCGCTCGAGTCGTGGCAGGCTCAATTCACGGGGGAAGTCGGCTGTGGTCGCGGCTGCAGCTGTCATCGCACTGCGATAGCTGTCCCAGAACTTCGTCGCGAGATCGATCGGTGCAGGATGAGCCAGATGGACGGCTTTCAGCATCAGGTGCGTGAGAAAGAAGCCCAGATCGAACGCCGGATCGCCGTAGTGGCCGGTCTCGTAGTCGACCAGCGTCAGCCGCGGCGCATCCTGAGCGTGAGCGATCAATACACCCATCCGCTGCCCCGTCCTGTCGAAGATTGGCACAGGTGACGGCGCCTCGTCGAAGTCGCGCACGACGAGGATGTTCTTCGGGCTGAAATCGGCGTGCACGACGCAGACGGCGCCGGCTAGCATCTCGTCAATCATTCGGTCGATCGGTTCCCGCAGCGGCGGATGCCTTTCGGCGACGTGGCGATAGTAGGGATCGATGCGAAGCTGGTCGAAGATTTCACGGTCCTCGAACTCCGCACGCAGCGCGTCGTCCCCCGCGGTGTGGCTGTGGAGGCCCGCGAGCGCTTCGCCGAGGCGGTGGGCGATGTCGGTATCAAAGCGAGCCTCCAGCAACTCGCGCTTCCAGACGACGTGCCGCTCCTCGACGGCCTCCATTGCGAACAGATAGTTCTCGCAGTCCTCGAACAGCACGAGAGGCACGAAGCCGGCCGGCAGGAGAGGCTCGAGACGGCGCATCAGGGCCGCTTCGCGGCGCACGCGGTCGAGCCGGCTGTGCCATTCGGCCTGCGTGCGGAGCTTCTCCCGCGATTGCTTCACGACGAGGTCGGGCGAGCCATCGATCGAGACGCGCAGCACGACGTTCGAGACGCCGCCGGAAAGCTCGACGGCCGAAGCCGCGGCCGACGCAGGAATGCGGCCGGTCCGCCGCAGGTACTCGACGACGTTGTGCTCGTCGATCAGAAGCACGGGGTCAGACCCCTTTGCGGATCAGCGAGGCCGAACGGGGGAAACGCGACGTCCGCAAAGGGGACTGACCCCGGGTTTGAATTCAAGGCGCCGGCGAGCCCGGCGCCGACGGGCCCAC
>JAHWKJ010000687.1 GCA_019347905.1 Planctomycetota bacterium | reverse complement strand
AACCGCACGCTGCTGGCGTCATCGTCCGGTCGCGGCGACGGGCTGAGCTACTACCAGGTGGTGATCAGCGCCAGCCGCCGCGAGGCGGAGCTTGGATCGGCCGAGACAATCTCGGAAGTGACGAAGGAGCTGGCGGAGATCTGGCCGGCGGCGCGCGAGGCGCGGCTCGTGCAGTCGCGGATGGTGACGGAGCATCGGGCCGTCTTCTCGCCTGAACCGGGCTGCGAGCGCTTCCGCCCGCCGCAGCAATCTCCGGTGGCGAACCTGCAGCTCGCGGGCGACTGGACCGCGACCGGCTGGCCGGCGACGATGGAAGGCGCCGTGCGCAGCGGCTATCGGGCTGCGGAGAACGTGCTGGCGCGTCGCGGCCGCGCGGAGCGGATTCTGCGGCCCGATCTGCCGGTGTCGTGGCTGTCGCGGCTGCTGCTGGGGCTGCGTGATGAATACCAACATTCCATCTAACTTGGTTCCTTCCCCGGCTTCCCGCGCGCGCTGGAGTGTGCGGCACGCGCTGGGCGTGATTGCGGCCGCGCCGATTGCGGCCGCGGTTGTCGGCAGTGCGTTCAACATCTGGTACAACGTCACGCAGATCGAGCCGCTGCTTTCCGCCGGGCAGGAAGTGCTGTTCGGGCGGCTGGTGATGATCTACAACGCCGTGGCGTATCCAGTCCTCAGCGGATTGTGGCTGGCTGCGGTGTTCTCGATGCGGCCGGTGTGGCGAAAGCTGCTCCGGGGAGAAGCCGTTGAAGCGAACCCGCTCCGACGCGTCCGGGTGCGCGCGGTGAACCTGCCGTGGCACGGGGCGGCCGTGCTGGCGCTGGGGTTCCTGTTGTGCGTGCCGGTGTTCCTGATCGGGCTGGGGCAAAGCCCGACGGCTGTCGATGTGCGGATCTTCGCGCATTTACCGGTGTCGTTTGTCGTCGCGGCGCTCATCACGACGACGCAGGGCTTTTTCCTGGTGGAGTTGTTGTCGCAGCGGCTGTTGTTCCCGGTGCTGTTTACGGACGAGCGGCCGGCGCGGCTGCCGGGCGCCTATGCGCTGTCGCTGAAGCGCCGGCTGACGATCGCCGCGATCGCGTCGTGCGTGTGCCCCATCGTCTCGCTGCTGCTGTTGGGGCTGGTGGAAGAGCCGGGCCGCGATCTGACGTGGTTTATGGTCAGCGTGGGCGTGCTGGGGATTGCGTTCGGGCTGTTCTGCTCGTGGCTGGTGGGCCGGCTGGTGACGCGGCCGGTGGAAGCACTGCGGCGGGCGGCGCAGAGGGTCGCGGCAGGCGATCTCGAGGTGTCGATCGACCTCGTGCGAGCCGACGAGTTCGGACCCTTGATCGACGAATTCAATCGCATGGTGGCCGAAATGCGGGCCAAGCGCGAGCTGCGCGAGCGGTTCGGCCTGCACGTCGGCCGACGGGCTGCGGAGATCATCCTCGCGGAAGACCCGGGGCTGTCGGGCCGCCAGCGCGACATCAGCGTAATGTTCTGCGATATCCGCAACTTCACGGCGCGCTCGGCGGACTCGTGCCCGGACGAGATCGTCCACATGCTCAATCGCTTTCTCACCGTGATGGTCGAAGTCGTCGAGCGGCGTCACGGCGGAATGGTCAACAAGTACCTCGGCGACGGCTTCATGGCGCTGTTCGGGATGACGGGCGAAGACAGCGAGGCGTCGTGCGCCGGACACGCCTGTTCGGCCGTCGCCGCGGGCCGGGACATGGTCCGGCGACTCGACCAGCTCAATCGCGAATTGACGAGGGAGGGCGAGACGCCGCTGGGTATCGGCATCGGCATCAATTCCGGGCCGGCGGTCGTCGGCAGCATCGGCTCGCTCGACCGGCTGGAGTTTACGGCGATCGGCGACACGGTGAACGTCGCCTCGCGCGTGGAGGGGCTGACCAAAGCCGTGGGAAGTCCCCTGCTCTTCACGCACGCCACGCGGCGGCGGCTTCCGGACGGCTGGGCGGTGATCGAACTGGAGCCGCAGATGGTGAAGGGGCAGACGCGGCCGATCGAGATTTTCACGCTGCAGGATCTGCAGAGCGAGGCAGCGTCCGTGTCGAGCGACGGGCATGTTCGGAACGTTCGCGAAGCGGCCGTGCGCGCGAGCAAGTAAGGGTCGCGCTATCCGGCACTGACGCTGCGGGGAGAACCTTCTACAATCAATACGTTCGCGAAAGATCCGTTCCAGGAGGACGCCCTCGGGATGCATGCAACCACCGCCGTTTTCGCTTGCTTTGCACTGCTCTCTTTCGCCCAGCCCCTGCGGGCCGCTGACGAAACTCCGGTCGTTGAAGGGGAAGCCCGTCATCTGGGCAACATCCGGCAGGTGACGTCGGGCCTGCCGCGGGCGGGCGAGGGTTATTTCTCGCCGGATGGCGAGTGGATCGTCTACCAGGCCTATCCGATCGGCTACCCGTTCTACCAGATTTACGTGCAGAAGCTGGGCGAAAGCGAGCCGCGCCGCATCAGTCCGGGCCGCGGCCGCACGACATGTGCCTATTTCACGCCCGACGGTCGGCAGATCCTGTTTGCCAGCGCCCATACCGATCCGCACCCGGACCGCACGGAACTCGAAGCTCGCCGCGAAGCCGCCGAGGGCGGACGCCGCCGCTACCAGTGGGACTTCGACCCCCACATGGACATTTACGTCGTCGACTTCGATGGCACGAACCTGCGGCGGCTGACCGACGCCGAAGGCTACGACGCCGAAGGCAGCTTCTCGGCCGACGGAAAGCAGATCGTGTTTACCTCGACACGCGACGGCGACCCCGATCTGTACGTGATGGACGCCGACGGCTCGAACGTGCGGCAACTGACGAACGTGGACCGTTACGACGGCGGCCCGTTCTTCTCACCCGACGGCGGCTGGGTGATCTTCCGCAGTGATCGCGAGAAGGAGCACAT
>JAHWKJ010000141.1 GCA_019347905.1 Planctomycetota bacterium | reverse complement strand
TCCCCTCGATCATTGCCTCTCCAGATTCTCTCACTGCGATTGGTAGGGGGACAGTCCCCTTTTTTGGGCAAAGCCGCCAAGGAGCGTGAACCTTTGGCAGGCTCGCGTGTCCGGTGGGGAACTGCTAATTGTTCACGATTGAACTGCGTGGACGGTCTCGGTTGCCATGGAAGCCGCCCCCTCACATTCGTCCGCGCCGGCCGGCAGTTTTCGCGAGCTGTTGCGAGTGGCGCTTCCGCTGGTGTTCAGCGCCGGCTCGCTGTCGATGATGTACTTCGTCGACCGCGTGTTTCTCGCTTGGCGCAGCGACGCCGATTACCCGGCGCTGGCGGCCGTGCTGCCGGCCGTGCTGGTGCACTGGACGATCATCAGCGTGGCGATCGGCACGCTGATGTACGTCAACACGTTCGTGGCGCAGTACGAAGGGGCCGGACGGCCGGAACGCGTGGCCGCCGCCGTGTGGCAGGGCGTGTACCTGGCGGTCGTGTTCGGCGTGCTGTTCGTGCCGGTCGCGCTGGTCGCGCCAGCCCTGTTCCGGCTGATGGACCATCCGCCGGCAATGCAGTCGCTGGAGGTCGAGTACTTCTCGGTGTACTGCTACGGCGCGATTCCCATGACGCTGGCCACGACGCTGTCGTGCTTTTACAGCGGCCGCGGTCAGACCGTCGTCGTGATGCTGGTGAACTTCGGCATGGTGGGCCTGAACATCGTGCTCGATGGCTGCATGATTTTCGGCGTGGGGCCGTTTCCCGCCATGGGAATCCGCGGCGCCGCGCTGGCGACGGTGATTTCGTACTCGGCATCGGCCACGGCTTACGCCTGCCTGATTGCCTTCACGGAAACGGGGCGAAGCTACGGCTTCGGCCGCAATCGCCGGTTCGACGGCGAACTGTTCCGTCGGCTGTTGCGCTACGGGCTGCCGACGGGCTTCCAGTACCTGGCCGACATCGCCGGCTTCGCACTGTTCATTGTGCTGGTGGGGACGCTGGGCGAGCAGGTGATGGAAGCCACGACGCTGGCTTTCAACGTCAACTCGCTGGCGTTCATTCCGATGCTGGGCTTCGGCACGGCCGTGATGACTCTGGTGGGGCAGCGGATCGGCGAGGGCCGTCCCGAACTGGCTGTGCGCACGACGTGGCTGGCGGCCGGTCTGTGCAGCGCGTACATGCTGATCTGGGCCGCGGTGTACGTGCTGGCGCCGCAGGTCATGCTGTCGATCTATGCCGTGAACCGGCCGGACCTGGAGTTCGCCGAGACACAGGCGATTGTAGTCGTGCTCCTCCGGTTTATCGCGCTGTACTCGTTTTTCGACGGGCTGGCGATCATCTTCAGCGCGGCGATTCGCGGGGCCGGCGACACGCGGTTCTGCCTGTGGTTCACGTTCTTTACGGCGTGGCTGGTGATGGTGCTGCCGGTGGCCGTGGCTTCGGCGCTGGGGCGGCTCAACCTCTGGCTGTCGTGGTGGGCGTGTAGCGCATACATCGTGATCATCGGCGTGGGCTTTGTCGCCCGCTTCCAGGGCGGCAAATGGAAGTCGATGCGCGTGATCGAGCCGGAGGCCGTGCTGCACGAGGAGCCGGCGCCGGCCGAGACCACCGACACGTCGAACAAAGAGCCGGTGACGCTCTACGACCGAATCGAGGCCGTGGTGGGAATTGCGAGAGGTCTTCCGAGCGATCTGGCGGAAAACCACGACCACTACCTGCATGGCCAGCCGAAGAAACGTGCACGCGAGACCTCAAACGTGCACCCCAGCGGGGTCACGACGACACAGCCGGGGGTTGGCGCCAGCCTACCCCCGGAATTGAGGACAGGCACGGACTGATATACTCCGAAGGAGTTCCACAACGAGTCCTCGAGGTCATCCCTTCCGTGTGTGCGTGAAGAGATCCCCCAACGTCAGAGAATCGTGCCACACGTCTTCCAGGCTGACCCCATAAGTGGATTTCAACGCATCTGACAGGGACTCGAATTCATCGTGGTCAACGATGAATAGGTACGGGATGTAGCGGGAGTCGTAGATTACGGACAGTTGGTCGTCAGGACTGAATGTACCGGAAGGAATTGGCTGGAGGGAGTATGCTTCCGTGAACGTTCGTAGAAATGCGCGAATTTCATCGTGCGGCACTCCGGGAAACCGACGGTGCCATCGAATGCCGGCACAGGGTCGACAAGCGAGTTTGCGAAGCGAGTGTCGTTCGGCGAATCGCAGCGCAATGGCAAACGCGATACCAAAGAGCACGCATAGAGTGGGCAACAGCCAGGACATGGCCGAGACAAGCTATTGAATGGCGCGTACGCGGTGCGATCGCATATGCTACTTCGCCGCTTCGCTCGTCGCATCCTTCTCCGATACCGCCTTCGGCTCGCAGTAGCTCAGCGCCATCAGGCTGTAGGCCGTGGCGAGGTTGGGGTCGCCTTCGTACCAGCGGTCGGCGCTGTTGACCCAGCTTCCGTTCTCCTGCTGGAGTTCCTGAAGCTGCGCGGTCAGCTCCTTCCGCCAGTCGTGCTTGCGGTCGCGGGCGTCCGTCAGGTAGTCCAGTTCCAGCGCGTCGAGGGCTTTGGCGAACGTGTGGTAGTAATAGTACAGGCCCTGCTGGCCGAGGCCGGGGTTCTGCTCCAGTGTGTAGAAGCGGCGGATCCACTCGAAGGCCGCCTTCACCCGCGGGTCTTTCGAGTTGAGGCCCGCGTAGATCATGCTCTTGAGGCCCGCATACGTCATCGACCCGTACGACCGCAGGCCGCCTTCGGGCGTGGTGCCCGCCTGCGACGTTCCGCCGGCGGCGGGCGTGTAGTAGAAGCCGCCGTCGTCGATCTTGGCGGCAAACGGAGTCGTGTTGTGCTCGGTCTCCAGGTTCTGCGTGCGGGAGACGAACACGAGCGCCTTCTGCAGGGCCGGATCGTCGGCCGCCGCGCCGGTCGCCTTCAGGGCCTCAACCAGAAACTGCGTGTTCGAAAGATCGGGCCGCGAGTGGCTGCCGTAGCCGGCACCGCCGTAGGCCGTGTCGGTCGATTCCAGCCCCTCGCCTTCGTCCCACTGCAGGTTCCGAAGGAACTTCTCCGCGGCCTTGATTCGCTCGGCGTACTTCTTCGCATCGGCTTCCAGGAAGGCGAGGATGGCGATGCAGGTCTCGTAGTTGCGGTGGTTGCTTTTCTCGAAGTACACGCCGCCGTCGGGCTTGATGTGGCTTTCGAGATGGGCCAGGGCCTTGGCCACGGCGGAGTCGTCGGACTTGAGGCCGCTGCGCAGCAGAGCAGTCGCGCACAAACCGGTGATGCCCGGAGCGTTGGGCGACGTCCAGCTTCCGTCGTCGGCCTGCGTGGTCTTGAGGAAATCGACCGCCTTCTGGCGGACGGTCTGCAACCGGTCCTTGTCCGGACCGACCGTCTGCTCGGCCGCAGCGTCGCGCTTCTGTTCTGCCGATGAAGCTGACGGCAGCCCGGCGAACAGCAGCGTAGTGCCCGACAGAACGACGGCACAATAAAGCGAGCATTTCATGGAAAGATCCTCGCGAATTGCGTGGGATGCCTGGAAGTCGAGCCGGGTGCCCTGCCCCGGCACTCCATAATACCAAAAGATGCGGACGCAGCGCGTGTCCAGATCGTCCGCAGCCATTCTCGCTAGAAGTCACCCGTGACCAGCGGTTCGCGGGTTCCGCCGCTGCGAGTCCCCAGCGCCCGCCAGACCCTGTCGTTCAGGTTCTCGGAAACCGTGCGGACGCTACCGTCCATCAGCGCCGCGTGCACGATGCCCTGGTGCCAGCTTCGGGACGTGATCGCTGCATACGTCGTTTGCGTGGCGCTGCGGCCCTCCTGCACCGAGTTGAAGTCGATGTCGTACGTATCGCCGTTCCACACGTAAGGCACGATCGTGTTGGGCGTGAAGGTCGTGGTGAAGCCGCTGTGGTGAACGCGGCCGTCACACCACTCCGTGTGGCCGGTGTTGTCGTTGATCGCCGGCCCCATCTTGCGTTGGCCGGTCAGGCCTGTAGCGAAAGCCGGCGATCCTGGCGGCGTCGGGCCGGGATCGCTGGTGTTGCGGAGGTACGAAGTAAACGCTTTGACTTCGGCGGCCAGCAGCGTGTTCGACATGCCGTCTTTGATCGACGCCGGCCGAATCGAACTGTTTACGAAGAACACGCCATCTCCGCCGGCGCCCGTGCGAGGGTCGAACACCTGCCAGGTGCCGAAGTTGAAGCCGTACGTCTGCGGATAGACGTAGGGATTGCCGCTCCGCGTGCGGACCATGTCGTGCGGATCGCTGGGGCACAGGTACGACGGAATGCGCAAGGTGGGGACGCCGGTGGCAAGCTGGGCGTCCCAGGCGATGTCGAGCCGCACCATTTCATAGGCGTTCGCCTGGTCGATATAGGGCAGGATGCGGCCGTGAATCGACCACGAGCCATTGTTCCCGCTCAGCCGCGTCGCGGCCGTGATGCAGAAGCTGGGTGGAAAGCAGCTATACGCTTCGTGGTAGTTGTGGAGCGCCAGCCCGACCTGCTTGAGGTTGTTTCGGCACTGGGTGCGGCGTGCGGCCTCGCGAGCCGACTGCACCGCCGGCAATAACAGCGCGACGAGGATCGCGATGATCGAAATGACAACCAACAGTTCGATGAGCGTGAAACCGCGGCGGCAGGCAGCAGCGGATGGATGTTGTGGCATGGTGTCGGCGAGGCGGGGGGTGTGATTTCACCTTCTCGGACGCGGCGGGTTCGGCGTAACATGGTCGAAACGCCCAAATCGCCGGCGGCTGATTTCATTCTGACGCACCAACAGGCCTTTTCCAACGCATGACGCCGCTGATTCAGAGTCTCTCGGCCCTGTCGACGTTCGCCATTGCGGCCGCGTGTGCGGTGCATGTGGCGTTTTTCCTGCTGCTGCGGGTCTGGGCGCGGCGGGACTTGCGGGTGATCGCTTCTTCGCTGGCCGACTTCACCCGCGACCTGCGGCACCGCAGCGTGCTCGATGCGACCGGCCACCTGTCCGACCAGATCGAGGCCTTCCTGGCGGATATCAGCGACGTGCTGGCCGACGAATCGCGACAGGCCGACCGGCAGGCGCTGCTGGGGCGGATGAACATTCTCGACGAACGCCGCAGCTACCTGCACTCGCTGGTGTTCGAGACGGCCTACAACCTGGGCCGCACGATGATCGAGGCCTACCCGCTGGCGGGCGTGCTGGGGACGATCCTGGCGATTGGGGCGGCGCTGCAGGGCGGTCCTGTCGATGAGACCGCCAGCGCCGTCAGTACGCTGGTCGCCCGCTTCGGCGAGGCGATCTGGTCGACGTTCGCCGGGCTGACGGCGGCCATCCTCTTGATGTTCATCAACGGCCTGTTGGAGCCGGCCTTTACGCGGCTGGCGGAAAACCGCGCCCACGTCCGCGAGACCGTGGCTCGCGCCAAACGCGAATTGGCCTTCACGCCGGGAGGCGCGGCATGAGGCTCTCCCGCCGCCGGCTGACGTTGCAACTGACGCCGCTGCTCGATCTGCTGCTCATCGTGATCTTTGCGCAGTATATGGAGATGCGCAACACGTCGCGCGCGGCGCAGGCGGAACTGGCGGAGAGCGGCGCAACGGCAGAGGACCTTCGCGAACGGGACCGGGCGCTGGCAGAGGCGCTTGGGCGTCTGGCAGAACTCGAGGGGCTGCTCGACCGGCGGGAGCAGGAACTGGGCGAGGAGATCCGCCGCCTGATCGAGCGCGAACAGCGCGTGGGCGACCTCGTGGCCGAACTGTTCCGCATCCCCGAGGACGCGCTGGCCGACGCGCTGCGGCCGCAGCCGGGCGACACCCTGGCGCGCTCGCCGGCCGAAGCCGAGCGGCTGCGGAAGCTCGTGCGCGAGATGGCCTCCCGCCGCGGACACGAAGCCGTCAAGCACCTGCTGGTGCACGACGAACTGCAGAAGCGCTGCGACGTGTGGGACATTCATCTCGACCGCATGGGCGTCGTCACCGTCGTCCTGGGTGACCGCACGCACCGCTTCCGCTTTGCCGCGGGGCTGGAGGGGGACGACGATCCGGCCGAGGCGACGCGGCGTGCGGCGGAGAGCTTTTCGCAGCAGCTCTTCGATCTGTACAAGTCGTTGCCGCAGCCCAAGAGCGTCGTCATCATGCTGTTTTCGTACGGCCGCATCGCCTACGGGATTCGCAAGCCGGCGTTCGACGGCCTGCGGGACGCGGCGGACCGCATGCGAGCCGACAGCGGCGGCCGCACGCGATTCGAGTATGCGAACCTGGGCTATATGCCGGTCGCCGCCGGCGTGGCCGTGGAGGGTGCAGACCTGCGGTGAAGGGGTCAGACCCCTTTGCGGATGAAAGATGAGGATTGTGGAACACGCGCGAGCCGCAAAGGGGTCTGACCCCCTCGCGCCATGTGGCTGCTATTGGGAGCATCAGGCAATGAAGACGCGAACTGTCGCGGCCGGTGGCATCGTGGGATTGCTGCTCATCGCCGGCGGGCTGTTGTTCAACGGCTTCGGCCTGGGCGGCGGGGGCGGCGATGGCGAGGGAACGGGCGATGGTTCGACTCCTGACGAGGTGCGAGCTTCGATGGAGGAGGATCCGCCGCTGCGCCCAGCCGAAGTCGATCCCGCACCGCCTGTCGTGGAGGTGCTCATCGACGGCGACGGCTATCTGCTGGAGCAGCCTGGCCAGACGCCCGAGTGGCGACCCGCGACGCTCGACGAAATCGTCTTGCGGGCAAAGGACGCAGAGGGCAACACGCTGGGCGTGCGCGTGCGTATCCGCCGCCGCGGGTCCGCCCTGCCCGACGCGGAGGAAGCGCTCACCCAAGGCCTCATCCAGGCGGGACTAAGCCCGACCGAGTTCGTGATGAGCGACGAGATTGTACGTTGACGTCCATTTGGTCCGAGAGGCGAACGAGTGATGACCGTCGAAGAACTGACTGCCAGCGCGTTGCGATTATCCGATCACGACCGCGCAGCACTGGCGCATCGGCTTTTGGAGAGTCTGGACCCCGGCGAGGACTATCTCTCTGGAGAGGAGTGGACGGAGAACTGGGGGACCGAAGTGCGTCGCAGGCTGGCTGCCTTCCGAAATGGTGACACTGAGGCCAGTGACTGGTCGGATGCATTGGACCGTATGAGGGGAGCTCTCGGCGAGGGTCGTGGAACGTGAGAATCCGCATCCTCGCCGAAGCAGAACAGGAGGGCTTGGAGACGGCGGCGTGGTATGATCAGCGGCAACCGGGCCTCGGTGGCGAGTTCCTTGATGAACTCGACCGCGTGATCAGGCGGATTCGGGAATCACCTCTGTCCCTGCCGCTTCTGGAAACCATCGAAGCCGCTGGTCCGGCGATTCGGCGGTGTGCCCTTCATCGCTTTCCCTACATCGTCATCTTCGAGTTCGACGCCGATGCTGACGAACTATGCATTGCCGCTGTCAGCCATACGAGCCGCAATCCCCGCTATTGGCTGGAACGATTGAAGTAATTAGGCGTGAACTCGCGAGCCGTTCATTTCGCCTGCGGCTCGATGATCAGCTCGTCCATCGCGAAGCGGCCGGTGGGTTCTTCGTCAAAGCCCACGAACGACAGGCCGTAGCTGTCGCAGGTCCGCAGCACGTCGCCGAGGCTGCCTGGCTTGTCGGGATAGCGCGCCCAGCTTCGATGCCAGCGGTCCTCGTCCTCTTCCAGCACGAAGGATTGCTTGTCGCTCCACTTGCCGTCCGGCACCTCGAGCGGCACGGCCCGCAGGTGCCAGCGCGTGCCCAGTTCGTCGCTGAAGACCCAGAACAGGCACTTGCCGCCCTTGAGATCGAGCTTTTCGCCGCGGAGGTGCACCGAGACCTTCGCCCCCCGCAGGTCGATGGGTTTCTGGCGGGCGTACGAGCGGCGGGTGAAGAATGCCAGCACGGAGTGCGGCTTTTCCGGCGTGTCGATCCGCCAGCGCGAATCGTCGCCCCACACGTAGCCCGAGTCTTCGACGCCGCCCGTCCGCTCCCACGTCGCCGGGTGAAAGACGCTCGTTCCCCCTGCCTTGCCGCCGTTGTAGTCGTAGACCTGCCATGTCTGAGCGCCGCTCTCGAACCTGTAGGCGTTCTCGTTCGCGGCAGGGTCGGCGGCATGCAGCACGGCGCACAAGAGAAACGTGCCGACGGACGCCAGGAGCAGTCGTGCGGGCATCGTGGCCTCCGTCCGGTGTAAGAGTCGCGTTGCCCGTTTACGTCAGGCTCAACGGGCCTTCGCTGGAGAGGTCCGGGTTGCCGAAGCGGTCGAGGCGATGGCCCATGCCGTGGGCGAGCGACATCAGGAAGCGGTTATGCGGGACGTCTTTGAGCTTCAGCGACCGGCCCATTCGGAAGCCGAGCCCGCCGCCCACCATCACGAACGGAATGTTGTCGAGCGTGTGCGAGTTGCCTTTGCCCAGCTCGTTCGTCCACACGATGAGCGTGTTATCCAACAGGCTGCCGTCGCCGCCCGGCTCCGGCGTTTCGGCCAGCCGCTTCGCGAGGTAGACGTGGTCAACGGAGTGGCTGTCATTTCGCGCCTGCGCGGCGCTCAGGCTTTTCCGGTCGATCCCCACCTTTGATTTCCAGCGATCGCCAGAATTCGTCGAAAGGGAACGCCTTCATCAGAGCCCCGTGCATTTCGCGGTAATGTTCGCGAAGCCGGCGACGATTCGCCTCAATCTGGCTGCGAGCCTTTTGAATGATTTCGTCCTGTTCCGACTCAGTCAGTTTGCGATCGCTCGGCCGAGTTTCGCGAGGTTCGTGGAGATGCGGGTCCGGAGCCGCAGTTTCTACGAGCAGCGACTGCGGCGACAGTCCCGCGGGCGGCCCGCAAACCCACAGTGCGGGCGAGGCCGGCAGGAGGCTGACGCTCTCGCTTTCGATTTCGACCCAGGCCCGCTCGACCGCCTCGCCGGAGCGAATGCCCTTCTCGAATTCCGATTCGACCCTGTCGAGCCAGGCCAGCCCGGTGTCGCGAAGCGTTTCGGGCGATTCCATCCAGCGAGCGAGTTCGCGCAGCGAGGCGCAGCCGGTTTCGACCATGACTCCCACGCGGTAGTGCGTCCCGTCGAATTGCGTCTCGTCGTGGTACTGGATCAACCCGGGAAAATAGCCGAACAGACTGGCGGGATTCCGGGTGTTGCCGGCCGCGTAGTATTCGAATCCGATGCTCGGCAGGAATTCGTCGGCAACGGTGCAGAAGGGGCTCGACTGGACGGAGACGCGGGCGCTCCATCCTGCTCCGGCCGGTCGCGACGCGGCCCCCATTTTGATGGAGCCGATCCCGAACGGATCGTGCCCGTCGGATACGGCGCTCGCGCTGATGTGTTGCAGCCAGCGTCCGCGGCCGTCCCGCAAGCGCCACGCAGTCGAAAAGTGCGGCCGATCGGCTGTCGGATCGCCGCGCCAGGGGATGTGTTCCCATCGGGGGCCGGCGAGGCGGCGGGCGATGCGGTCCCACGCGCGCAGGTAACGGCCCACGTTCGGATTCGAGGAAAAGTCGAACGAATCGAGTGGCGCGGGCTTCAACGACCGCGTGTCCAACTGCGGGGCCTGGCAGGCGAACGTCACCGTCGCGGCGCCCGGCGAATTCCTGAAATGGACATAGGTGTGATCCGACCAGCGTTCCCACGTGGTTTTCCGGTCACCGTGGTCCTGTGAGGGTGAGGGCGGATCCAAAACGTGGGACTGCCTGAACCCCAGCCGTTCGAGAGTGCCCTCCAGAGGCCGGCGGTACTCCACAGGTATCGTGACGGCCCAGCTAGACTGCATGTCTCTCAAATCGAAGCTGACCAGGTAGAAGGAGACCGGCGCATCGCGAACGGGCGCGGCGATTTGCCGTTCCAGACCCAGGGGCCGCAGTGCCTGGCAGGACGCCAGCAGTCGCCCGAACGTGACGGCGGGCAAGTCCGTCTCGACGGAGACGGCCCAGACGACGTCGAGCCTCGCGTCGTAGCGAGGACTGCCCCCGACGAGGCCGCCCGACAACCCGCTCACCACGACCTCGACGAGCACCTCAGCCTTTCGGCGGCGGAAAATCAGTGCGTCTTCGCGGTTTGAGATCGGGCTGCGCAATCGCTCGTATGCTTCCTTGATGTGCGACTGCGGCGCCCCGGCTGTGAGCGCGAAGCCGTTGCGCCGCATTCGGTCGCTCAATTCCTTACGGACGGCGGCGGCCCTTCCGGGCGGCATCACGTCCTGTCTCCACCACAGCGTCACTCGGCCATCGCCTGCGGCATACGACATCCCCGGCACACCGTAGACCCGCGCATCGTCCCACAACATCAACTCGCGCAAACCCCGCGGGACGGCCAGACGCCCCCTCATCGCCTTCATGAAGCCGAAGCGGCGGGTGAAGGCGGCGTCAGGCTCGACATCGGCTGCTTCGAGCAATCGAGCGACCAGTTCCTCGTGGGAAGCCGCCGCGGACATCGACTCCGTGCCGACGACCGCACATGCCGTTGCGATCGCGAGCAGGCAGGATATCCCCACTGCGAAAAGACGGCCCCATCCTGGCCGACGACGCGGCGAAATCTGCCGCGGGAGAAGACGCCGTTGCGGAGTACCTTCGGCGTGCATCGAAGACCTCAGTCCTCTTCGGTGCGGCGGCCCCTGGTCAGTTCGCTGTAAACGTGTTCGATGTTTTCGGTGCGCTCCTTCACGTCCACGCCGGTCCATTCCTTGTAGAAGGGCAGCTCGATCGACTCCTTGAGCTCGTCGAGCGTGCGGCCGGCGTCGATCGCGGCCTGGATCGCGGCCCGCAGTTCGACGAAGTAACGCTTCTGCTTGTCGAGCAGCGTCTTATCGCTCACTTCCCCGTGGCCGGGGCCGATCGTCTTGACCGGCAGCTTCTGCAGTTCCGTCAACACCCCGATCCAGCTTTCGGTGTTGCTGTCGCCGGTGTAGTTGAAGGGGCCGTCGACGCAGGCGTCGCCGGTAAACAGGATGCCGTGCTTCGGCAGCCAGGCGACGGCGTCGCCGGCGGTGTGGGCGTGGCCGAGATGGATCAGCTCGACGCGCTGCTTGCCGTCGTCGATGACCAGCGTCCGTGGAAACCACAGCGAGGGTACTGCGTACTCCAATCCGCCGTACTCGTCGGGCTTCTGCTCCTGCGAGTTGCGAAAGCCGGCGAGGCCCTTCGTCTCGAAGAGCTGCCGACTGTTCTCGCTGGCGACGGGGACGGCGCCCAGCTTCTCGTACACGGCGTTGCCGTCGGCGTGATCGCCGTGATAGTGCGTGTCGAACACGTAGCGGATGGGCTTGTCGGTCGTCTTGCGGATCTCGTCGATGAGGATCCGCGCCTGGCCCGGGAAGTTCGCGTCGACGACCAGCACGAAGTCCTTGAAGATCACCCAGCCCTGGTTGCAGCCGATGAAATTCGGCTCCGTTTCCGTCTTGCGGAAGTAGACGCCGGGCGCGAGCTCGGTGACGGTGGTTTCCGTCGGCACGAACCAGCCGGAGGCGAAGGTGCCGGCCAGCGCGACCGCGATTAGGCTTAGACTGCCAATGACGAGTGGCTTGCGCTTCATAGGTGGGCGAATCACGGGACTGCGGTGTGCAAAAAATGACTTGCAGCGTCGATCAGAACGAGGGCCGCGCGAGTACAACGTGCGGCGTACCAGGTGCGATGTAGCAGGTAGACGGTGCGAAGTAGGTGGTACGGCGTACGAGGTACGACGTACCAGGCAGGAGGTGCAACGGTCTCGACGCTACGGGTGCAATGCATGTCGTTGGTACGACGCAATCCGTACCGAGTACGGGGCACGGGTCGAGAAGGTTCGCCACCCCTTCCACAATCCACTTTCCAGCATACCGAAACTCAGCAAACCCTCGCCATCGATCCGACCGCGACACATCCCCGCCGT
>JAHWKJ010000140.1 GCA_019347905.1 Planctomycetota bacterium | reverse complement strand
AGAAAGCCGCTCGACAAAAATGCCAGCGGCGCCCGCCGCTCGCCCAACAGCCGCAGCGTCGAACGCACGATGCGGTCGGCGGCCCCGCTGTCGAGCAGGCACTTACCCACGATCGACGCCATCGCGATCAATATGCCGATGCTCGCGCACGTGTCGCCGAAGCCGTCGGCCACGCGGGAGGCGATCGTCTGACCGCGGGCGAGGTCGTCGGCGGCGCTCCGCACGGCCGGCGGGACCGCCAGATCACCGGCTGCGATTCTCTCGGCGTCGCCGCTGCGAACGACCGCCAGCGCCAGCGTATGCGTGTTGCCGGCCGCGGTCGTGCCGCGGAGCATCCGCCGCACTTCGAGCACCGGGCGCTCACCCCCGTTCGTCAAGTCCGCCGTGGACAGCGCCCGCGGATAGACGAGGACCGCCATTTCGGGCGCGAGCTTCTGCCCGCGATCGACGCGCAGCAGCACGGCGTCCTCGGGCACGCTTTCCACAGGCCCGTCCGTCCTTGGATCGACCAGCCGCTCGTACCGCTCGCGCTCGACCACGCGGGGCGAGTTCTCGCGCAGCACGTAGCGCTCGATGCTTTCGGTCGGCGTGAGCGCGCTGACGACCAGTGCCGCCAGGATCAGCGCGAGGAACGCGTGCAGCCGCAGCACGAGCACGCCGCCGATCACGATGACGACGCCCGTCAGCAGAATCAGGATGGTCTGCGTGGTGGAATCCATGTGCTACGGCAGACGGTACGGCGCGGACGGGCGAATGTCCACGCGCCAGCCGGCGGCGTACAATGGCTCGTGATGAACGATTCCTCGCACCTTCCCTGGGTCGAGTGCCCGACCCTCCGCTTCGACGCGTCACTCCCCTGCGGCGAACGCTATCAACATGTGCCACGCGACGTCGTCCGCCGCGCGTCGGAACTGCTCGCGGCAGTGTGGCGCGACATTCCCCCCGAGGCCCGGCGGCTGGCGAATCTGGTCCGCGTTCGCACACTGGGCCGCTTTCAGGCCGAGGTGACGGCGCTGGCCGCGATGATCGGCGCTGACTGGCGCGACGTGATGGTTGCGAACGTGTGCTATGACCTGGTGCTGTCGTCCATCGGCTGCTCGACCGTCGCGCTGGCAACCGCCGACGGCCCCGTGCTGGCCCGCAACATGGACTGGTGGCCCGAAGACGTGCTCGCCCGCGCCAGCTACCTGCTCAAGACCGAGCGCGACGGCCGGCTCGTCTACGCCAACGCCGGCTGGCCGGGAGCGGTGGGTGTCGTCAGCGGGCTCTCCGGCCGCGGCTTCGGGATCGTGCTGAATGCCGTGCTCAGCCCGGAAGGCCTCAACCGGCTCGGCTATCCCGTCCTGTTGCACCTGCGGCGCGTGCTGGAGGACGCCGGCGGCTTCGACGACGCCCTCAAGCGGTTGGAGCAGACGAAACTCGCCGCTCCCGGGCTGTTCACCCTCGTCGGCACCGAAAACCATCAGCGGGCGGTGATCGAACGCTCCCCGCGCCGCGCCGCCGTCCGCCGCGCAATCGGGGACGAGCCGCTGGCCGCCACCAACCACTACCGCGCGCTCGCTGCGCCCGAACGCATCGGCCCGCCGGAACTCGTCGAAACGACCTGCCAGCGTTACGACGCCCTGTGCCGCTTCTTCGCCGATGTCACCGCGAGCGATTCGGTCTCCGACGAACGCCTGCTCTACGCTCTCAGCGATCCGTCGATCATCCAGCCCATCACGGCCCAGCACATCATCCTGCGACCGCGGCTCGGTGAGATTCGGCTGTTCGTGCCGCGGAAGTTTGTGCGTGGCTGAATGCACGAGCCGTCCGCTACGTTTGTTCGAGCTCGAACTGCCGGTGCTTGCGCATCGAGCGGACGACGCGATAGCCGGGACGCCGGCTGAACTCGTCTGCGACCGCGTTCGCCCGCTCGGCATTCAGGGCGCCCCCGTGCGCGTGCAGCAGAAATCGCAGGGCGAGCGGTTCCGCGCGGCGAGTGATAATCGGTCCCTGCATGCACACCGCAGCGCCCATCCAGCCGTCCTCGCGGACGTGCCAATGCTGCGGGTAGCCGGGGTTCGCCGGGTGGTCGAAGTAGGTGATGCCTTCCCAGCCGGCCGCAGTTTCGGGAGCGTCCGCGGCGGCGCTGACGACGGGGCCGCTGTAATCCATCCAGCGGGCGCGGCGGCCGAAGATGGCCGGTTCCCCGGTGCGGCCCTCACTGTCGGTGAGTCGGCCGCCGCCGAAGTGCTCCGAGAGGCTTTTGGCCACCCGCACCGCCAGAAACCCGAAGTTCGTCTGTTGAAACTCCAGCGACTCGGCTTTGGGAAGAAATGTCGTGTGCAGTTCCACAAGCGTCTCGCCTTCATTGCCCGGGCGGACCACGGCGATTGCGTCCTGCTCCAGCAGTTCCTGAGGATCGTGGCCGTCGTACCAGCCCAGCCGCACCGCGAGAACGGCTTGGTCGTCGCCGTCTTCGAAAACCAGCCAGTGCTTCTGCCGGATGCGGGCTTCGGTGCGGTCGCTCCAGAAGTCGACGCCCAGCACTTTTGCGTGGGCGAACCACACCGAACGGTGATGATCGTGGTTCTCGGCGCCAGGGTGGCCCATCCGCGTCAGCGATTCGCCGCTCGGCCCGGCCAACGGATAGAAGAACGGCCGCGGGTATTGTGCGCCAAAATGCCACCGGAGCCGCTCGACCCCGTCGGTCAGCACGGCCGTCTGATGGTCCGGCAACGGCAGAACGCGGCAGCGCGGCATGGCGGGTGCGTGTCAAAGGTTGGTAGTGTGGATTTCAATCCACACGGCCAATGCTCAATAGCATGTGAGCGTCTCAAGAAACTGGTCGTGTGGATTGAAATCCACACTACGGCGGCGTCGCGACCTATCGTCCGCCAGCGGCGCGCCGTTTCGGCCGGACGTTCCACAGCGGTGACGGCACGTGGGCCTTTTTCAGGACCGTGCGAATCTGCGCCACAACCTCCGGATGCTTATCGGCGACATTCTGCGTTTCACCCACGTCGGTCGACAGATCGTACAACTCGATCGGCTGCGTGGTGTCGAACGATTGCAGCACGCCCTTCCAGTCGTCCATCCGCGCAGCGCGGCGGCCGCCTTGTTCGTAGAACTCCCAGTACAGGTAATCGTGCCTGGGCTGCTGCCCGCGACCGCGGCAGGCGGCCAGGAAGCTGATGCCGTCGTGCTCAACATCGGGCTGGGCGCCGGCAAGTTCGGCGGCCGTCGCGAGAAAGTCGCCGAAGTAGCCGATGTGGTCCGACGTCCGTCCCGGCGGAACGTGACCCGGCCAGCGGACGATCATCGGCACTCGGATGCCGCCCTCGTACAGGTCGCGCTTGATGCCCCGCAGCGGCCCGTTCGAGTCGAAGAAGTCGGGGTTGTTGCCGCCCTCGCGATGCGGACCGTTGTCCGACGAGAACATCACGACCGTCTGCTCGTCGATGCCGTGCCGCTTGAGTGCCTCCAGCACCCGGCCGACGTCGCGATCGAGGCGGGAGATCATCGCGGCCGTGCCCTTTTGCGCATCCGGCCAGTCCGTCTCGGCGTACAGGCCGTAATCGGGAACCTCCATCCCCTGTTTGCCGGCCTCGTTGTTGGCGTGCGGCACGGTAAACGCCAGATACAGGAAGAACGGCTGCTGGTGGTGCCGGTCGAGAAAAGCCAGCGCCTCCTCGGCGATCAGATCGTGGCTGTACTCGACCTTCTCCGTCGCCACGCCGCGGCCGAAATCTCCCTCGCCCGGCACGACGTTCTTCAGCGGCACGCGCACTTCACCGCGCATCAGAAACGCCGGGTAGTAATTATGAGCGTGGTGCTGATCGAGATAGCCGAAGAACTCATCCAATCCCTGCCGGGTCGGCACGCCGCTCGAACCTTCATGCCCCAGGCCCCACTTGCCGTACAGGCCGCAGGTGTAGCCGGCGTCTTTGAGAATCTCGGCGACGGTGACGTGTTCGGGCCGCAGGTTGAGCTTGGCATTGCCGCGGATATAGCAGTGTCCGGTGTGCCGCCCGGTCATCAGCACGCAGCGCGAGGGGGCGCAGACGGTCGCGCCGGCGTAGAACTGCGTGAACCGCACGCCCTCGACCGCCATGCGGTCGATGTTGGGCGTCTTGATCTGCTCCTGCCCGTAGCATCGTAGGTCGCCGTACCCGAGATCGTCGGCGAGAATGAACACGATGTTGGGCCGCGCGGCGGCCGCCTGCCGCTCGTCAGCGAATGCCTGCCCGTGCAGCACGAGCGCCAGCGGCAGGCAGAACCACTTGATGCGGAAGAAGTTTCGCAAGGGGTGCTGAAACGGCCGCTTCTCCGGCTTCCACTCGACGACCTGGTACGTGCCGAACACGCGGTCCCACACATCCACCAGGATCCCGAAGTTGTGCTTCCACATTTTGTGAGCGTGGTGCAGATGGTGCACGGGCCGCTTCATCCAGAAGACCATCTCCGGCCGCTCGTGCTGAATCTGATGGGCATAGGCGGCCAGGCAGGCGTAGACGAGGCCGCCCGCCGCGAAGCCGACGCCGGCGGCCATCGAGTGCAGAAATCCCACCCACAGAATGATCAGTGTGCCCTTGAAGTAATCCCAGAACTCCAGCGCCCAGCCCTGCCCGTCGCCGTCCTGGTGATGCTTCGCGTGCACCTTCCCCAGCATTTTGCCGGCGTGCATGAACCGGTGGACGACATATTCGGTGAGTGTGCCGATCACCAGGGCGGCCGCAAAGGCAATTCCACCCGCGATCCAGTGTTGGCTGGTCATCATTCCGTCCGTTACGACGCCAAAAGCCGCGTTCTGCCCCGGAAACAACTGACCGGGAGCCGAACCCCACATCAAACCGCGCCACCGCCCGGCTGGCAAGGTTCACGCCACGAAAAAAGCCCCGGCCGCTCGGCTTATGGCCGGCGACCGGGGCGTCGAAGGCGGAGGGGGATCCGCCAATTCCAAGGCTGCGGCCGTTACTCCTGCACGACCAGGAACCGCGTCACATTCCCCGTGCGGACGAAGAGCAGGATGCCGTCGGACAGCTTCTCGCCCTTCATCGCGCTGCGGAAGTCTTTGACGCTCTCGATGCTGGTATTACCCACCTTCTCGATCACGTCGCCCACGTTCAGGCCGGCCCGCTCGGCCGGGCTGTCGACCTCGACCGAGCTGACGAGCACGCCGGAGCCTTCCTGAAGGCCCAGCTTCTTCGCCACGTCGCCGGTCAGCTCCTGAACCTGGAGACCCGCGTCGTCGAGCTTCTCCTCTTCGGGCTGTGGCGTCGTCTCCTCGGGCGCGGTCAGCGTGCTGGCCGCGTAGGTCTTCGGCATGGCCTCCAGCGTCACGTCGATTGTCGTGCGGTCGCCATCGCGGAGCACGAGGGCCTTGTAGCTCTTACCCACCTCGAGCCTCTCGACGATGCCCTGAAGCTGCCGGGGGCTGGAGACGTCTTTGCCGTCGAGCTTGAGAATCACGTCACCCACCTTGAGGCCGGCCTTGGCGGCGGGCGAGTCGGGCATGACGTGGTTGACGACGGTGCCTTCACCCAGCTCGACGCCGAACTGCTTCGCCAGCCGCGCGTCGAGCAACTGGATGCTCACGCCCAGGTAGGCGCGTTCGACGGTGCCCCTTTCCATCAACTGCTTGGCGACCCACTTCGCCATGTTAATGGGAATGGCGAAGCCCACGCCGTCGTAGCCGCCGCTGCGGGTCGAGATGGCCGTGTTGATGCCGATCACTTCGCCGTCGAGGTTCAAGAGCGGTCCGCCGCTGTTACCCGGATTGATGGCGGCGTCGGTCTGCAGGAAGTCCTCGCGCTCGGTGATGCCGGGGCCGCGGCCCTTGGCGCTGATGATGCCGGCCGTCACCGTCAGGTCGAGACCGAACGGGCTGCCGATGGCCAGCACCCAGTCGGCGATTTCGGTCGCGTCACTGTTGCCCAGCTTGAGGGCCTGGAGATCCTGGGCGCCCTCGATGCGGATGATCGCCACGTCGGTGCGGGGATCGGTCTTGATGTCGGTCGCGAGATATTCGCGTCCGTCGGCGAAGCGGACCTTCACTTCCTCGGCGCCGTCCACGACGTGGTTGTTCGTCATGATGACGCCCGAAGAATCGATGACGAACCCGGATCCCATGCCGCGGGGAGCGGGCATTCGGCGAGGCTGCCGGTTGGGCGCCTGCTCGAAGAACTCGCGCAGCCGCGGGTCGTTCTTGAAGAGTTCGCCGAAGGGAGAATCGTCGCCGAAAGGCAGTTCGAACTGATTGAACTGCCGGCCGGTGAATTGTACGGACTTTCCGCGCGTTTCGATCGAGACGATGCTGGGCAGGCTCTGTTTGGCGACCTGCCGGAAGACGGTGGACAGCTCGCGGGCGTCGCGTGCGCCCGGCAGTTCCTCGGTGGATTGTCGCTGGGCGAGGACGGCGGCCGCTCCGGCCAGAGACAGTGCGCCGACCAGGGCCAGCATCAGGCCAGGGTGGGCTTTCAGGCGTTGCATCGCGGAATCTCCTTCTCGCTGTGGATTCAGAAGCCGGCGAGGCGTGGCCCGGCGCCGGTAGACCGTTCTCGACCAGTGAGCCGCAGGACGAAATCGTCCACGCCGGCCGCCGGAGCGGTGGTCCACGCGGACTTTCAGCGGCTGCACCGGTACGTCTGTTGGCTCCCCCTTACATACGCCAGCGGGCGGGAGGAGCGTTGGAAAGTTCGCGAATCCGCCTTCCGCCACGCATCTTGGACGCGTTGACAGCACCGGGGCGCCGCAATAGTTTAGGCTGGTGCGCAAGCGCGACAAGGTGAATTCGGCTCGCCCAATTGAGGCCGGCCGTACGCCTCCGCGGATGCCGGAATCGCCCATGTCCACGGCCGAAACGAATGCAGTCACCGGCGAGACGCTGCTGGCGGAGAAACTCGCCGCATGCGAAGCTTCGCTCGGCTACCGCTTCCGCGACCGCGAGTTGCTCGAACGCTGCCTGACGCACGCCTCCGTGGCCCGCACGCGGCTGGCCTCGAACGAGCGGCTGGAGTTCCTGGGCGACGCGGTGCTGGGTCTCGTCACCTGCGATGCGCTGTTCCGCCGCTTTCCCGACTGGCCGGAGGGCGAATTGACCCGCATCAAATCGGCACTGGTCAGTCGCACCACGTGTGCCAAGGTCGCCGAACAGTTGGGGCTGGAGGACGCACTGCTGTTGGGCAAAGGTCTGGCGACGCACCGTTCGCTGCCGCGGTCGATTCTGGCGGCGGCGCTGGAGTCGCTGGTGGCCGGCGTGTATCTCGACGGCGGGTTCGAGGCCGCGCGGGAGTTCATTCACCGCTTCCTGGGCGAGGAGATCGAAGAGGCGACGGACAGCGCCCAGGGCCGCAACTACAAGAGCCTCTTACAGCAGATGGCGCAGAAGTCGTTTGGCGAGACGCCGGTGTACGAGGTGCTGGACGAGAAAGGCCCCGACCACTCCAAGTGCTTCAAGGTGGCCGCGGTCATCGCTGCCAGAACATATCCGCCGGCGTGGGGAGCGAGCAAGAAAATCGCCGAGCAGCGGGCCGCCTCGAATGCGCTGTGCGACATCCGCGGCGAAGAACCGCGCCATGCCGCCGACTGACCTCCAGTTACGTTAGCCACTCCGGTAGAATTGTGGTGTGGTGGGCTTCGCACTAAGCGTGATGAGTTCTGCTTGAAGCATCAGCACTGGAGAGAAACATGCCCGCGCTGTCGAAAGACATGGCCACCGAGAAACTCGCTACGGGCATTGAGAAGGCCAGGCAATCCGCTCTCGCGGAAATCTACGCCGAGCTTTTTCCGGAGAAGCCGGCGGCAGCAACGCCGTCCGCGGCCGACCTCGCCCATTACATCCGGAGCGGTCTCGACGCAGAGGAGGTCGTCGACCTCTGGAACGTCGTATTTCCCGCGGACCGGAACGTCTGGTATGACGAGGGAGACGATACGATCCATTACAACGAAGCGACAGTGGGCTATGCTGAGGTGGACTGACGGTGGGCTGTGACCGGCCTGCGCCTTCGGAGTCCACGCGTGCCCGCCACCGCCCTCCAACACTTCCAGCAGGACATCGCGCGGGCCAGAGCAATCGTGGCCCACGCGGACCCACTCCCTCACGCAGCCGCCGCCGAGAAGCTGCTCCGTTCTGACCTGCTCCGGAGCGCATGGATGTTCGCGGTCGGCGCTCTCGACGCCTACTTCTGTGACGCCTACACGGACATCATCGCCGCGACGGCCAGCTCCAAAAGCCGACAGCCGGCGATCGCGCTGCCAGAATGGGTTTACGAAGTCAGATTTCCCCTCCGTGCCATTCTCGAAGAGTACGACAACCAGAACTGGCGGTGGCGGATGGCCGCCCGCAAGATGATGGAGCGGGAGAATGTCATCAGCCTGTCCGGCGTCCAAACGCTATTCAATAAGTTCTTCCGCAGGGGCCACAAATTCTTCCGCGATTTGCTCGACGCCTGGATGTGCCGCCCCGACGCAAGGATCCGTCTTTTCGGTGTCTCGCGTGCGGACTACATGGCGATGACCGACCCCGACAAACGCGCGGCGAGCGAGGCGGCAAGCGACCAGTTCGAGGAGCGGTTCCGCACGATCTTCCAGCGGCGGCACGACTGCATTCACAACTGCGACCGCCCGCGGATGTCCCCGCAGCCGCTCGACAAGGGCGGTACCGTGCTGAAGGTGATCCAGGACATAAATTTCCTGGTTTACCGCTGCGACGAGCATATCAATGCCGAATTCCGCCAGTTCCTCGTCGACGTCGGCTGCTTGGCGGTGACGATCACTCAAGCCGGATATTGAATTGCCGAGGGCGGGGTTCCTAAACGCTCGGATCGCCCGCCTTTGTTGTGGAACGCCTATCGCGTACTCCCCGCTCAGCGCATCGCCCGCACGACGTAGCCTCCCGGCAGGCGGCGGATCATTCGCTTCATCTCCAGGACGGTCAGCGTCGAGAGCACGCGCGACGTCTCCAACTCCAGCCCTGCGGCAACCTGGTCGACGTGCATCGGTTCGCTGTCGATGCGATTCAGCACGAGCCGCTCCTGATCGTTCAGCGTCAGTTCGCGCGGGCTGAAGACTTGCTCGTTCTCGCTGCGGCGCACTGGCTCGACGAGCGGCCCCAGCGCTTCGAGCACGTCGTCGACGTTGCGGATCAGGGTCGCACCGTCCCGGATCAAGTCGTGGCAGCCCTCACTCGCCAGGCTGTCGATTCGGCCGGGCACCGCGAATACCTCGCGGCCCTGCTCCATCGCGTGCCGCGCCGTGTGCAAAGCCCCGCTCGTGCGCGAGGCTTCGACAATCACCACGCCCGCAGACAGGCCGCTGATGATCCGGTTGCGCTGCGGAAACAGGCCGGCTCGCGGCGGCTGGTCGAGCGGCACCTCCGAGAGCACTGCTCCGCGCGCGGCGACTTCGCCGGCGAGCGCCGCGTGCTCGGGCGGATAGACAGCGGCCAGGCCGTTGGCCACCACGGCGATCGTCCGGCCGTTCTCCGCCGACAGCGCTCCGCGGTGCGCGGCCGCGTCGATGCCGCGCGCGAGGCCGCTCACGACAGTCACGCCGGCCAAGGCCAGTTCGCGCGCCAGCCGCTCCGCCTGGTCGCGACCGTACAACGTGCATCGACGCGAGCCGACAATCGCCACCGCCAACTCGTCCCGCGGCTCCAGCGTCCCGCGGCAATAGAGAATGCCCGGCGGATCGCAGATTTTTTCCAGTGCGACGGGATACACGTCGTCTAAGACCGCCACCAGGCGAATCCCGGCGTCGCGGCAGCGGGCCAGCTCGCGATGGGGCGAGTCCGTCTCGCGCTGCTCCAGGATCGCCAGCGCCAGCTTCGTTCCCACGCCGGGCACCTGGCGCAACTGTTCCCCGCGCGCCGCGAACACGGCCTGCGGCGTGCCGAATGCTTCCAGCAGCGACTCGCGGATCCGCGGCCCGACACCCGGCACCATATTGAGCCGCAGCGCGGCCAGCAGCTCTTCGCGATTGTCGGCAGGGTCGGCCATCTCACGGGTTCCGCAGGCCGTATTCCTTGATCTTGCGGTACAGCGTGCGCTCGCCGATGCCCAGCATCGAGGCCGCCTCTTCGCGCTTGCCGCCGGACAGCTCCAGGGCCCGCTGGATGTAGTAGCGTTCGACGTCGGTCAGCGGCCGTCCAATGAGGCCGTCGGCGCCGGCCGCGCCGTCACCCGGCCGGCCATCGCCGTCCTCGCCGATGACGGCGGCGATTTCCTCCGGCAGGTCGTCCACATCCAGGAGGCCGTCCTGGTCGAGGACCAGCATCCGCTCGATCGAATTCCGCAGCTCGCGGACGTTGCCCGGCCAGTCGTACATCATCATCGCCTGCCGCGCCGCCCGCGAGAAGCCGTTGACTTCCTTGCCGGTCCGCTCCCGCAGCTCGCGCACGAAATGGTCCATGAGCAGCGCGATGTCGCCGCGCCGCTCGCGCAACGGTGGCAGCCGCAGGCTGACCACGTGCAACCGGTGGTACAGGTCGATGCGGAATCGCTTGTCGTCGACCATCCGCTTGAGGTCGGCATTGGTCGCGGCGACCACGCGGACGTTGACGGAGATTTCTTCGTTCGAGCCCAGCCGCGTGACTTTGCGGTCTTCGAGCACGCGCAACAGCTTGATCTGCGTATCGATGGGCATCTCGCCGACTTCATCCAGAAATAACGTGCCGCCGTTGGCGTACTCGAACTTGCCGATCCGCCGCCCCGTCGCCCCGGTGAACGACCCCGGCTCGTGGCCGAACAGCTCGCTCTCGAGGATCGTCTCGGGAATTGCCGAGATGTTCACCGGCACGAAGCGCTTGTTCTTACGGGGGCTGTTCTGGTGCAGTGCCCGCGCGACGAGCTCTTTTCCCGTGCCGTTTTCGCCTTCAATCAGCACGGTCGCCTCGGTGGGGGCGACGTGCTTGAGCGATTCGAGCACCTTGTGCATGGCGGGGCTGGAACCTACCACGCCCTCAAAGCCGAACTTTTCGTCGAGCTGCTGCCGCAGTTCGGCATTGCGGCGGATGAGCACCAGCCGCGACGCAGCCTTTTCGACGGCGGTCCGCAGCTCGTTCACATCGAGCGGCTTGGTGAGATACGTGTACGCCCCGCCCTGTCCCGCCGCGAGCGCCGACTGAATCGAGGCGTGCCCCGTGAGCAGGATGACCTCAGATTCCGGCAGCTCCTGCTTCGTCTTCTGCAGGATCGCCAGCCCGTCGATATCTTCCATCCGCAGGTCGGTGACGACCACATCCCACGTCTCGCCCTCGATCAGCGCAGACCCCTGCTCACCGGAGGTGGCCACGGTGCAATCGCAGCCGATGCGGGCCAGGCTCTCGGCGACGGCCTGCGCGTGGGCCTCATCGTCGTCGACGATCAGCACCCGGATGGGACTGCCCGCGGCATCAGCCGGATTGGCAGAGGCGCTCGACATGCTAGGAAGGGAATGACGAAGGACGAAAGAATGCCGAAGTCCGAATGACGAATTATTGCACCCGGGGTCGCATTCGTCATCGGAGTGGATGGCTGGGGCGGGAAAAGCCACGCTGGACCATCCTTTGCCGCGACGCCATCCAATTCATCCCAGACGTTGCTTCGTCTCCCGCAACGCCCCAGTCAATTCGTCATTGGAGCTTCGGCGTTCGTCATTCTTTCGTCAGTCCGGCTTCGTCATTCGTCATTGCCGAGAGCGAATCCAGATACTCCCCCGCGGGTTGCCCGTTGATCGTCTTCAGCGTCGGCATGTCGCGGAGCACGGGGGCGTTCCTGAAGGCGATGTCCGCGGTGCAGGTCAGTTCCTCCAGCGGCAGCGAGTTGACGGCGGAAAGGTCCAGCCACGACGGGCCGCCGGTGAGGGCCAGCTTCTCGAGCTTCGTGAAGG
>JAHWKJ010000686.1 GCA_019347905.1 Planctomycetota bacterium | reverse complement strand
CGGCGCCGTTGACGACGTTGAAGGTGCGCACGGCGGCGGCGAGGCTGAGCGTGCCGCCGCCGATCGTTGCGGTGGCCGCGTCGCCGTTGCTCGACACGTTGCCGTCCACGATCAGCGTCCCGCCCCCCAGCGTGACGCTGCCGCCGGTCATGGTCAGGCCGGCGATCGTCTCTGTTTTTCCGTTCACATCGAACAACCCGTCGGGATGAATCGTGACGCTGGAGGTGTCAGCGATGGCCTCATTGACACTGCCGATCCGCGCCACCGCCGACCCGGCCGACCCCGCAACGTCGCCGATGACCAGATTTCCCGCGACAGCGGTTACGCCTGGCGCGCTTTTGGACAGCAGCAGCGTTCCCTGATGCACGGTCGTCATGCCGGTGTAGGTGTTCGCCGCGCTGCCGGTCAAGGCCAAGGTCCCGTCGCCTCCCTTGGTCAATCCGCCATTCGACACGACTCCGGACAACTCCAGGTCTACATCGTCCGCCCCGTCCTCAACGCCGAACAGCCGCGTGCCCCCCAGGAAACTCAAGTTGCCATTGATCGTGGAACGCGTGGGATTTGCCTCGGCATTGACGGCGAGAAGGATCGTCAGCGCACCGGCGCCCGTATTGACCGTGCCGCCGGTCATCTGAACGAAGTTGACCGCCTCCTGAAATCCGTTGAGGTCGAGCAGCCCGGAACTGTTGATGAAGACGGACTGGTTGTCATCGATCTGGGCGTGGGTCTCGAGGCGGACGACGTCGGCGTTGGCCCCGCCCGTGCCGTCGCCGATACTGAGCAACCCCTGGATCGCGCCGTTGGTGACGGTTTTGCCCAACAGCAGCGTGCCTTCGTTGACCGTCACCGCGCCGGAGCCGACGGTGGCGCTAGCGCCGCTGAGGCGCAATGTGCCAAGCCCGGCCTTGACGTAGCCGCTGGCAGCGCCGGTGATGGTGGAGGAGATGTCGAGATCAATGGGTGCGGAACCATCCGCGACCGTGAAGGTCCTGCTGAGTCCGCCGAGACTAAAGGTATTGAGGCTGATCAGAGCGGGCGAGGAATGGGCATTGCTGGTGATAGCGCCGCTGATCGATGCGAAAGAACTGCCGGTGCCAACGACGCTGCCGCCGGTCAGGTTCAGACCGCCGAAGATCTCGCTGCGGCCATTTACATCTAGGACACCCGAGCTGTTGATCGTGATGGCAACGCCGTCCGCGATCTGGGCATTAGCGAGCAGACGCACCGTGTCGGTGCCGCTGCCATCCCCGATGACGAGGCCTCCGACGATGGTGGCATTGGTAACGGGTTTGTTCAAATTCAGCACTCCACCGGAGACGGTGGTCGTGCCGGTGTAGGTATTGGGGTTCGAGCCGATCATCGTGTACGTGCCGCTGCCCGCCTTCTCCAGGCCGAAGCTGCCGCTGATGGCGCCGCTGGTCGTGAACGTGCCGGAGGAGCTGTGATCAATCTGGAGCGGATCATTGAGAACCAGCGGAACATTGATCGCGTGGGCGCCGTTTCCCAGCGTGTTGAGAACGGTGATCAACGATTCGCCCACGGTGCTGTCGAGCGTGATGCTGGTGGAGCCGGAAATCGAATAGTTATTGTCGTCGTTAAAGACGAGCGCTCCGAGCGTCAGGCCGGACACGTTCTGAGTCACGATTCGATTGGCGGTGGTGACGTTGAGGAAGCGCGCGGTGTCGCCGACGGCGTTGGGCACGCCCGCCGACCAGTTCCCCGCCACGCTCCAGTTGCCGTTGGCGTTGAGGTTCCAGGTGCTGTCCACCGCCGACGCCGCGGCCGGCACGAGAAGCGGGGAGATCGCCGCCGCCGCCACCGCCGCACACTTGCGACTCGTCCAGGATTTCCGCCGCATGTTCCCTCCAGGTATCAGACGACTCACCCCCGCCGCCGCGGTCCGCACACGGGTGCCACAGCCCCGGCCATGGCGCACGACAAGACGATACTCAGTCTGGAGCTGGATCGAGGTCATTGTCCTTCCCTCCGGGGGTCGCGAGATGTGCGCAGCGACTCCCGTTGCGGATTGGGGCGCATTGTCCCCCCGTCCCAGATATCTTATTGATTATTCGCGATCAAACAAAATCCTGTTCGCAGTTGTGAGAAGGCTCGCTGGTACGGCCAGACGGTTCGGCTGGAAGCGAGAACAGCGAAAGTGCCCAGGGTTGCTAACCGGCACACGCTCCTCGCATCAAAAGAGCGCGTGGCGAGCGCGAAAACTCGCTCGGGCGACGAGTGGGCGCTACTCCGGCGCTAGCGACGGCGGTATCGTTAGCGTTCTGCGCGATGACGGTCTTATTGTGGGTTCGCAGCCTCGCCACGGCCAGTATCGTTACGCGCACCACGGCGGAGGGGCCGCGAGTCGTCGCAGAACAGCTCCGTTCCTTCGGCGGTCGCATCACGTACGAGCGGTCGATCTACTTCTATGACCCAATCGTGATACGGAGCCACCCGAGGAAGCCGGCTCCAGTCCGGCTGGAGGAACGGACGTTTCGGCCGGAACTGGCGCGACTCTTGCGCCTCGACGACACCCACACGTTACGCGTGCGGCGTACGCCCCCGGGGGGGTGGGACGCGCTCGTCGAAGGATACGAGGTGCAGGTGGCGTACTGGCTCCTGACTGCGTTGACAGCCGTCTTTCCGGTGGCGTCAGCACTGGCATCGTATCGTCGGCGGAGGGCGGCGACTCGCTCCGCTCTCGGCCTCTGCCCCGGGTGCGGCTACGACCTCCGCGCGACGCCCGACCGCTGCCCCGAGTGCGGTACCGTCCCTTCGGTAAGCAGTAGCTCCGACAACCGTTTCGACGTCGGCGGTAAGTGCCGCATAACCCGCCGATGCAGCGGACCGGCGGGAGCGGTATCTTGAACTTCGCGAGCCGCTGTGCGCCGGCCGCTGATCGGCCTCAC
>JAHWKJ010000685.1 GCA_019347905.1 Planctomycetota bacterium | reverse complement strand
TCTCTTTCGCCCGGTGAAGTGCTCTTCCGCGAGGGAGCGGAGAACCACAACCTGTACATCGTCTGCCGGGGCGAGATCACGCTCGACGTCCAGGTGTCCCAGCGGGGTGCGGTGCCGGTTTTGACGCTCTCGCCGGGCGATGTGCTGGGTTGGTCGGCATTGCTGGGGGAACGGCGGATGGAGGTGACGGCGACGGCCGCGAACGACGTGCAGGTGGCCGCCTTCCCTTCCGCGCACTTGCGCAAGGTGTTCGCCAGCCATCCGGAGATCGGCTGTCAGTTCATGCATCAACTGGCGCATGCGCTGGCCCGCCGGCTGCTCTCGACGCGCGACCAACTGAAGGAACTGCTGGCCGGGACTGAGCGGTGATCGGATAGCAGTCAGCGGTCAGCGGCTGAAGGCTGACTGCTGAAAGCTGAAAGCTCAAGAACTCGGCGCCCGGGCGAGACAACATCGGCAAACGTCTGGGTCGCGAGGCGGTGACTCAGGGCTCTTGCGAGAGCGCGACTTCCGCGAAACCCCTCGGCTGAGTGGGCTGCTCCAGAGTCGAGGGGCTTGCCAATTCGGTTGCCGTCGTGGATTCTGGGGGTGGAGGAATGATTGCCGGTGGTGGGAGAGTGCGCGGTGGCGAGACGTGTGTTCGATGAGGTGTTCGGAATGCTGCAGCCGTGGTCGGCGTCGCCGTCGGCCGCGTCGGGGCAGACGTGGCAGCCGCCCGCAGATATCTACCGGACCAGCGAAGGCTGGCTGATTAAAGTGGAGCTCGCAGGCGTCGCACGGGAAGAGGTCGAAATCCTCGCCAGCGGGCAGACGCTCATCATCCGCGGACAACGGCGCGATTCGACGCTGATCGAGAGCCTGCAGCACTACTCGCTCGAGATCGCCTACAGCCGGTTCGAACGCCGTATCGAGGTGCCCTGCAATCTGGACCGGGCGCAAATGGTCGCCGAGTACAAAGACGGCATGCTGCTCGTGCGGGTAATCGCCGCGGAGGGCGACTCGTGAGCGATACCGCCGGCTCCGACGCCGCCCTCGAGCTCAGCGCTGCGGCCGGCGGCGAGACGGCCAGCCTGCCCGTGCTGCCGCTCAAGAACACCGTGCTGTTTCCCTATGTGATGCTTCCGCTGGCGGTGGGGCGGCCGGCGTCGGTGGCCGCGGTCGAGGCGGCGCTGGCGACGGAAGACAAGCTGCTGGCGGTGTTCACGCAACGAGACGCCGAGGTCGAGCAGCCGGGCCGCGACGATCTGTACGCGATCGGCACCCGGGCGGTCATCAAGCGGATGGGCCGCGGCGAGGGCAGCCTGCAATTGATCCTGCTGGGCGACGAGCGGATCGAGCTGGAAGAGATCGAGCAGTCGCAGCCGTTTCTCAAAGCCCATGTCGCCGCTCGTCCCGTGCTTGCCGATCCGGAGCACACGACCGAAATCGAAGCCATGGAGCACGAGTTGGTCGTTCTGGCCAGCCGCATGCGCGAGATTGCGCAGCCCGAGGCCGAGATCGATTTCAGCCAGATGCTGGCCCAGGTCGACGACCCGATGCAGTTCGTCTACGTGCTGGCAGCCATGGTCGCCCTCGACCACGAACAGGCGCAGACGCTCCTGGAAGCGGCCGGACGCCTCGACGCCATGCGGCTGCTCCACGGCTACCTCACCCACGAATTGCAGGTGCTGGAACTCCGCCGCCACATCGCCACGCAGGCCAGCACCGAGATCGGCAAGGAACAGCGCGACTACCTGCTGCGGCAGCAATTGCGGGCCATCCAGCAGGAACTGGGCGAGCAAAGCCCCGAACAGGCCGAAGTCGCCGAGCTGCGGCAGCGACTGGACGCACTGGAACTGCCGGAAGAAATCCGCAAAGAGGCGGACCGCGAGCTGAACCGGCTGGAGCAGATTCCTGCGGCGGCGCCCGACTTTCAGGTCACACGGGCCCACTTGGAACTGATTCTCGAATTGCCCTGGACGGCGGTCACGGAAGACAACCTCGATTTGTCCCGCGCCCGCAGCATCCTGGACGAAGATCATTTCGGCCTCGAGGAGATCAAGGACCGCATCCTCGAGCACCTGGCCGTGATGAAATTGAACCCGCAGGCAAAGGCGCCCATCCTGTGCTTCGTCGGTCCGCCCGGCGTGGGCAAGACGTCGCTGGGGCAGTCGATCGCCCGTGCGCTGGGCCGCAAGTTCGAGCGGCTGAGTCTCGGCGGCATGCACGACGAGGCGGAACTCCGTGGCCACCGCCGCACGTACATCGGCTCGATGCCCGGCCGCATCCTGCAGGGCCTGCGGCGGGCGGAGGTCCGCAACCCACTGTTGATGCTCGACGAAGTCGACAAGCTGGGCCGCGACTTCCGCGGCGATCCGGCAGCGGCCCTGCTGGAGATTCTCGACCCGGCACAGAACTCGACGTTTCGCGACAACTACCTCGACCTGCCGTTCGACCTCTCGCGGGTGTTCTTCATCACCACGGCCAACACGACCGATACCGTCCCGCGGCCGCTGCTGGACCGGATGGAGACGCTGCGGCTGAGCGGCTACAGCGATCGCGAGAAGCTCGAAATCGCCCGTCGCTACCTGTTGCCGCGGCAGCGCCGCGAGGCCGGGCTGTCGGACGAGCAGCTTCAGGTTCCGGACGAGACACTGACGGCGATCGTTCAGCGATACACGCGCGAAGCCGGCGTGCGCGAGCTGGAGCGGACGATCGGTCGCATCGCGCGCAAGTTGGCTTACAAAGTGGCCGAGCAGCAGTCGTCGGCCGCGACGATTGCGCCGGCCGACCTGGCGTAGATGCTCTGTCCCGTGCGGGTCTTTCTCGAGCAGGTTCGCGATCATCTCCCTCCGGGAGTGGCCACGGGCCTCGCCGGGACCGAAGCCGGCGGCGACGTGCTGTACGTGGAAGCCGTGCGGTTGCCCGAAG
>JAHWKJ010000684.1 GCA_019347905.1 Planctomycetota bacterium | reverse complement strand
GCGTCGTTCTACGCAGAGCGACGCGCCGCGTGCATTTCCCTCAACCCTCAACCCTCCACCCTCCATGCTCGACGACAACCGTTCCACCTCTCCTGAGTCGAGTGGTGCGATACCGCCAGGGCCCTCCGGCGGCTCGGGCTCCGGCGTGCTCGAACTGTTCGCCGACTTGTTCGCCTCGAAACGGCCCGCCACCGGCCTCGAGGCGACCGCGGAGCCGCCGAAGCAGGAAAGCCCGCCCGCGGCCGCATCGGCTCCGTCGCCGAACCGTTCGGCGTCTGACGGGCCGTTCGACGGCGTCGTCACTCCTCCTGCCGCGCCCAGCACGCTCGCGGAGACAGGTCTGGGTTTGATGCAGGTCTGCGACCTCGTCCTCAAGCAGCTCTATGTCCGGGGGCATCTCATCGGGGCGCACATTGCCCGCAATGCGCGGCTGCCGTTCCGCGTGATCGAAGAGGCGCTGCGGACGCTCAAGGACGAAAAGTGCGTCGAAGTCGCTTCGGGCGACCTTATCGGCCCGGCGTCGTATCGCTTCAACCTCACCGACCACGGCCGCCGCCGCGCCCAGGAGGCCCTGGAACATTCCCGCTACGTCGGCCCCGCGCCCGTCCCGCTGGCCGATTACGTCGCCCAGTGCCGCCGCCAGACCGTCACCGGCATGAGGTGCAATTCCGAAGCCCTTACGCGGGCCTTCGAGGAGCTCATCATCCGGCCCGAGATGCTTAGCGAGCTTGGGCCCGCCGTCTGCAGCGGCAAGTCCATCTTCGTCTACGGGCCGCCCGGCAACGGCAAGACGATGATCGCCAAAGGACTGGGACGCTTTCTGAACACCAACGGCGGCGAGATCTACGTCCCCTACGCCATCGACGCCGAAGGCAGCGTGATCACCGTCTTCGACCCCACCATTCACCAGCCCACCGACGACGACCTGCTGGCCCCGGAATCGGCCGCCGACCGGGCCGCCGCCCTGACCGATACCTCGGAGCGAGACCGTCTTGACTGGGACCGCCGCTGGCGACGCGTGCGTCGTCCGGTGGTCATCACCGGGGGCGAGCTGACGCTCGACATGCTCGATCTGCGCTACAACCGCGACAGCAACTTCTACACGGCGCCGCTGCACATCAAGGCCAACAGCGGCGTGTTTCTCATCGACGACTTCGGCCGGCAGATCGTCAGCCCCCGCGACCTGCTCAATCGCTGGATCCTGCCGCTGGAAGAGCGGATGGACTTCATGACGCTCGCCACCGGCAAAAAGTTCACGGTGCCGTTCGAGCAGTTGATCATCTTCTCGACGAACCTCGATCCCCGCGAGCTGGTCGACGAGGCGTTCCTGCGGCGGATCCGGCACAAGATCCGCATCGGCTCGCCCACGCGCGACCTGTTCACGGATATCTTTCAGCTTTGTTGTCGACAGCGGCAGATCCCCTACGAACCGGCGGCAGTCGAGTTCTTGTACGCCAACTTTTACGACCGCGGAAAGCCCCCCCGATCGAGCGATCCCCGAGATTTGCTGGAGATTGCCCAATCGATCTGTCGATTCAAAGATCAACCGGTCCGGCTTTCGCCGGAACTGATGGCCGAGGCCACCGAGCGCTTCTTCTGCCATGTGTGAGAGGGTTGAGGGTTCAGGGTTGAGGGTTGAGGGACAGCGGTCGAGGGACAGGAGTCGGATTTCAGCACCCTCAACCATCAACCCTCAACTCTCAACCAGTAAACGCCACGCAGGGAGGTGCGGCGTGAATCTGCGAACGAGGTCATGCCGACACCTGCTGGGGCTGTTGTGCCTCGCGGCGCTCTCGGCCGGCTGTTCGACGACGCCCGCGAACCCTGTGGGCGACCTGTGGACAGGTCTGTGGGGCCGCAAGGCCTCGGACTCTGCCCCGGCCGGGGATCTCAAGAACCCGGAAGGACTCCATCTCGCCTATGCCCGCTGGCGCGAGCAGGTGGGCGATCTGGTGGAGGCCCGTGAGTCTTACGAGGCCGTACTCGGCGAGACGCCCGGCAATGCCGAAGCCATTCTGGGCCTCGCGCGGCTCGACCAGCTTGCCGGTCGGCCGGAACTTGCCGAACGCCGCCTCACAGAGGCCGTGCGCGCTAAGCCCGGCGACCCGTACATCATGGCGGCGCTGGGCCAGCTTTACGCCTCGCAGTACCGCTGGGAGGAGGCCATCGAAATGCACTCGGCAGCGACCGCCGCCGCTCCCGACCAGCCGGAGTTTCGCTATCACCTGGCCGTTGCGCTGGCGCAGCGCGGCGACTTCGATGCGGCGCTCGCACAGTTCGAGCGATCCGTCGGCGCGGCCGAGGCCCGCTACAACGTGGGCTATCTGCTGTACGAGCAGGGCCGGCTGACCGAGGCCGAGCGGCTGGTGACCGAAGCCGTCCAGATGCGACCAGACCTGGAGCCCGCCCAGTCGTTGCTCGCAGAACTGGCCGAACTGCGGCGCAACCGCAATCCTCAAGTCTGGGACAGCGGCGTCGCCGCAACCGCTCAGCCAATGCCGGCGCCGCCGCCTGTTGCCTACTACAATCCGCCCGCTCCCATGATGGCGACGCCGCAACCGCCGCCGCCGGTGCATTGGCCGGCCGCACCGCCGCCGCAGCCTGTTCCAGGTGCAGGCTTCCCACTCGCACAACCGGCACCCGTACATTGGCCGTCCGCCCCATCACAGACCAGCCCCCCCTCCCCCCCCTTGCCAAGGGGGGGCCAGGGGGGGTGGCCCTTCCCAAGGGGGGGCCAGGGGGGGTCTTCGCAGACGGTGTGGAACACGATTCCCACCGCCCCGCCCGGTGATGGCCTCTCCGCCATCCAGCGCGAGCAGATGCTCAACCAGCGGCTCGCCGAAGCACCGACGGGCGCGGTGCGGCAGTAGTGCTTCGTCATGGCTAAGAGACGGGTTGTGAAATCAGCCGCCGGGCGCT
>JAHWKJ010000139.1 GCA_019347905.1 Planctomycetota bacterium | reverse complement strand
CAGCAGAATCAGCGGGGCCATCATCATCATCATGCTCATGGGGTCGGCGGGAGTCATGAACATTGCGATGATCGAGATGACCAGGATCGCCATCCGTCGCTTCGTCCGGTACGTCTCGACGTCGAACACCGAGATGCGTTCGAGAAACAGCATCACCACCGGCAGTTGGAAGCTCAGCCCGAACATCAGCGGCAGGATGATGGCAAAGCTGATCCATTCCGACAGCCGGATCTGCGGCGTCACGCCCAGCAGGGCGTTGAAGCCGAGCAGAAAGTCGAGCACGTAGGGAAAGACCGCCAGGAAGCAGAACACCGCACCCACGAGAAACAGGCCCAGGCTCACCGGCAGGAAGATATACACGTAACGCTTCTCGTGCGGATACAGCCCCGCCGCGACAAACAGCCAGATCTGGTAGAAGATCCAGGGGGCCGCCAGCACCAGCCCAGAGACCAGGCCCACCTTCAGATACACCATGAACGCCTCCTGCACGTTCAGGGTAATCGGCTCTTCGAGCCGCTCGACGGCCTCCTTGAGCTGCGCGAAGTACGGCGAGCGCATGACGACCACGACGGAATCGGTTTCCCGGGCGCCCTCGGCGGCTGGCGCGGCCGCCGGGGCGGCGTTCGCTTGCGGTGCTCCCGCCGGTGCTCCGGTGATGGGGACTCGACCCGCCTCATAAGTCGCCAGCGCCTGGAACCGCTCGGGATCGTGCCGGTACAAGGCGCGGGCGAGATCGGCGGCCTTCATCATCACCGGGATGGCCATCTCGTCCTCGGGATCGGCCTTGGCCCGTGCGAAGGGCTTGAGGTCTCTGCGAAGATCTTCGGCAGGCTCGCCCGCGGCCTCTGCGTCGGCGTCACCCGCGCCTTCAGCATTGGCGGCGTCTTCGGGCGGCAGATCATCGATGATGTACTTGCCGGAGATCATGTGCGCCTTGAGCGCTCGATCGATCGGCATCCGCACGACCGCAACGATCTTGTCGCTGAAGATCAGCGTAATGACGACGGCCACAACCAGTCCGATGACGGCTTTCCACAAGTGATGGCGGAGCACCTCCAGGTGCTCGCCGAAACTCATCGTTGTGTCGTCGAACAGATCTTTCGATTTGGCCATCGCACGGATCCTTCGGCAGCGGGCTGGAAACGGCCGCCGGACGCCCCGTCAGCGGGCGGCTGCGACACGTGGACGCAGAGCACAGAAAAGTCGTCGGCAACACGCAGGATGGAACCAACGTCTGTGCGGCGGCAACGGGGCGAGTCCGTGGATTTCGGACCGGCACGATGCCGCAGGCGTCTGGGAGCGTCCGCCGCAGTCGATCCGCCGGTGGAGCAGACCGGACGGGCGGAACAGTGTCTTCGATTCTACCGGCGCCCCGATGCGTGTCAACGCGGCCGCTTCGTACCCTCGTACCTCGTACGTGGCACCAGGTACGCTGCATGCCCGAAGTGCTATCGGGCGCTGGTGTTGGCTGACCTGCGCAACAAAAAAAGCCGCCCGGGGCGGGCGGCGTCGTCATCCGCGAATCGCGCAAAGCCGCGGGCGGAGGATCGTCCTCCTGGCGACCGATTACTCGCTGTCCTTGCGTTCCATCTCGTCCAGGATGATCGGATGCCAGTCGTGGGAGCGCTCCTCGCGTGGGGCGTAGTTGCGTCTGGCCCAGGTCCGCAGCCGGATCTCTTCGATCGGATCAATCTCGGAAGCTTCCTCAACGTCGGCAAACGCCACAGACATGCTGCTCATCGGACTGGAATTCCTCCACGGAGATTTCACGCAGAATTGCGGTCGAATCGGATTGAAAAAGAACACCGGCAGCCTCGGCGCATTGCCGGAGGCGCGGCGCGAGCAAAGAAGATAGCACGGCCGCGGTCGCAAGGCAAGGCCGCCGCCGGGGTTCAGCGCAGCCGTTTGGACAGCGCCGCGCGGGCCGCGTAGTAGCCGCACATGCCGTGCACGCCGCCGCCGGGCGGGGTGGACGCCGAACAGATAAAAACATGCGGCGCAGGCGTGGTGTAGGGCGGAATGCGGGCCGTGGGGCGGGTGAAGATTTGCCGCCAGTCCATGACGCCGCCCGTCATGTCGCCGCCGACGTAGTTGGGGTTGTAGCGCTCGTAGTCGGCCGGCGAGAACACGTGCCGGGCCAGGACAAGATCGCGAAAGCCGGGGGCGAACTCCTCGATGCGAGCTTCGATGCGATCCGTCAGGTCGTCGGACCAGCCGCCCGGAACGTGACAGTACGCCCAGCCGGTGTGTTTGCCGGCCGGCGCCCGCGACGGATCGAACAGGCTCTGCTGGGCGACGAGCACGAACGGGCGTTCTGCCGCGCGGCCTTCCCACGCCGCCCGCTCGGCGTCCGCGACATCATCCAGCGTCCCGCCCACGTGCACCGTGCCGGCCCGGCGGCAGGCTTCCGCCCGCCAGGGAATCGGCCCCTTCAGCGCCCAGTCGAGCTTGAACGCCCCGGGGCCGAAGCGGTAGCGCTCCAGCTTCCGGCGGAAGCGCGGCGGCAGCGCATCGCCCGCGATCCTGCCCATCGCCGCAGGTGCGGTGTCGAACAGGTAAGCGCCGGCCTGTGGGAGCTCGCCAAGATCAGAAACGTGGCGGCTCACGATGATTTCGCCGCCGTGATGGAGGAGACACCGCGCGAGGGCGTCGGCAATGGCCTGCGTGCCGCCGCGGGCGATCGGCCACCCGTCGCCATGCGCCGTGACGGCGAGCATCAGCCCGACAGCCGACGTCAGCGGCTTCTCCAACGGAAGGATTGAATGCGCGGCCATGCCGGCGAACAGAGCGCGGGCGGCCTCGCCCCGGAAGCGGCTCGTCGCCAGAGCGCGGGCCGAACGCAGTGCGCGCAGGCCGAAACGGGCCATTAACAGCGGATGCCGCGGCAGTCGCAGCGGACGCAGCGTTTCGTCCAGCAGCGTATCGAGGTTGGCGACCAGTGGCTCGAGCAGCTTGCGCCACGCCTTGCCGTCGGCACCCAGCGCCTCGGCCGTCGCTTCGAGCGACCGCTCGGCGACGACGGCCTCATCGCCTGCCAGGGGATGCGCGACGGGAGCGTCGGGATGAATCCACTCCAGCCCGTAATCGGTCAGTCGCAGTTCGCGAAAGACAGGCGAGGCGACCGCCATGGGATGAATGGCCGCACACACGTCGTGGACGAATCCCGGCAGCGTCAGCTCGGCCGAGCGCATGCCGCCGCCAATCGTCTCGCGGCTCTCGACGACGAGCACGCTCTTCCCCTCGCGAGCAAGCACACACGCCGCCGCCAGGCCGTTCGGTCCGGAGCCGATGACGACGGCGTCGTATCGCCCGCGGGCCGGCTCCTTCGCAAACGGCGAGGAAGGTGTTGTAGAAGGTGAAGCGGCCATCATTCGTAGAGCAAGCAGCCTGCTTGCTCGCTGCACGAGTGAACTTTCGATCCATCTGAAGCGTTCGCACAAGCAAGCTGCTTGTGCTACGGGCCGTCCAGCCGAAACCCCATCTCCGCGAGCTTGGCCCGGACGCCGCTGTCCGCAAGCATCTCGCGGAACGCCCGCACGGCCGGCCGCTCGCGGCGCGATTTCGGCACCGCGAAGTCGTAATGTTCTTCGGTCAGCGGGATCGACGCCAGTCCGTACGCGGCCGCCACGCTTTCGATGGCGACGCCCCAGTCGGCCCGCCGCTGCTCGACGGCCGCCGCGACCGCATTGTGCGAGCGGGCTTGCACGGCATAGCCTGGCGGCCGCTTTCCTGCAAGCAGCCGGTCGATGAGGATCCGCGTGCCGCTGCCGGCGTTGCGATTGACCATCACACAGTCGGGATCGGCGAGCGCTGCCGTGAGCGCTTCCTCGGCGCTGCGGTGAGGGAACCTCGCATCGCCGGGCCGGAACACCAGGCATTGCATGCGGCGGTAGCCGCGCACGAGTTCGACCTCGGGCGTGAGGAACGGCTCGTTGTAGCGTCCGGTCGCCGGGTCCAGCAGGTGCATGCCGGCCACGTCACATTCGCCGCGCTTCACCGCGACCAGTCCGCCGGTGCTGCCGACGTGCAGCACCTTCGTGGAGAAGCCGCGGCGCTGCATTTTCCCCACGAGCACATCCAGTCCCACGCAATGGCTGCCGATGACGACGAGGTCGGCCGGCTCGAGCTGCCGTCCCAGCAGCGTCACCTCCACGCGGGCGCCGGCTTCCAGGATCTCGCAGTGCTGATCGATGGTGATGAAGCCGTCGGCCCGGCTGAATGTCGTCACCGAGCCGGAGCCCTTTCCCATGGGATACGCGGCCAGTCCGGAATCTGTCCGCACGAGGCCCACCAGCAGGTATTCCGTGCGGCCGCGATCGGAGTTCACCCGCATAGGCAGCCGCGCCTGCACCACGCGGCGCTCGCTTTCTGAGCGTCCCGCTAGCCGGCGGATGACCGGCGCCACAAACTCGTGAAACGTGAAGATCGCCGACGTGGGAAAACCGGGCAGGATGACGACCGGCTTGCCGGCGCTCGAGGCGAGACACACCGGCTTGCCCGGCTTGAGGGCCACGCCGTGGGCGACAATGCCGGGCGGCTGGAGCATCCGCTCGACGACGCGGTAGGACAAATCGCCGGCCCCCTTCGATGTACCGCCGGAGAGAACGATGACGTCGAATTCGAGCGCCCGCCGCACCGCCTCTTCGAGCGCCGGCTCCTCATCGGCCACAATGCCCAGCGGGTGCGGCTCACCGCCGGCCTCTTCGACCGCGGCGGACAGGATCGCGAGGTTGGAGTCGTACACGTACCCCGGCGGACGCGCGGCGCCCGGCGGTACGATCTCGTTGCCCGTCGAGAGGATGGCCACCCGCGGCCGCCGGACGACATCGACGTGCGTGCGGCCGATCGCCGCCAGCACGCCGATCTCGCGCGACGTGACGACGCTGCCCTCCCACAGCACGATCTCGCCGCGGGCCACGTCGGTGCCGGCGAACGCGATGTTCTCGCCCGGCGCGACCGCCCGTGTGACGAGCAGTCGCCGCGCGTCCGGCTCGTCGATGAGCTCCGTGTGCTCGACCATCACCACGGCATCGGCCCCGCGGGGAATCATCCCGCCGGTGGCAATGGTGGTGGCGGTGCCCGCCGCGACCGGAATCTCCGGCACGACGCCCGGCGCCAGGACTTCGCCGTTTAAATCGAGGGCGCGCGGTTCCTCTTCCATCACCCCGAACGTATCGGCGGCGCGAATGGCGAACCCATCGACGTTCGAGCGGTCGAAGCCGGACACGTCGACATCGGAAACGACATCGGCGGCCAGCATGCGGCCGAGTGCGCTGTGGAGCGATACGCTTTCGCCACCGAGACGTTCCAGCGACAGGCTGTTGCGGAACCGCTCGGCCGCTTCATCGCGGCTGACGACCTCCAGAAACTGCTGCTGCCGCGCCGCCGCCGCGACGTCAACCGAGCCTGGCTGTTCGGGAGTCGTCATGCGAACGAATCAAACGGTTGTAAGGTGTAAGAGGTGAAAGCGGTGTAAGAGGTGAAAGGGGCCGGAGTGCGGATCTGCTGGCCCCTTTCACCCCTTTCACCTTTTTCACCCTTTATACCCCGTCTTATGCTGGCGCGGGATCGTACAGGAAGACGTCGATTTCGGCCCCGGGCGGATAGCCTTCGAGTTCGGCCGGCACGATGACGAAGCCGTCGGCGCGAACCGTCGACGACAGGATCGAGGCCCCGCTGATCGCGAGCGGCTCCACACAGCCGTCGATGACTGCGACGCGGCAATAATCGACGCGGCCCACGGCCGAGACGATCTTCCGGCCCAGGCTGGCACGCCGTTTCAGGTAAGGCCACTCTGGGCTGCGGCCCCCCAGTCGTCGGATCGATCGGCCGGCGAAAAAGTCGTAACCGCACAGGCACGAGACGGGATTGCCGGGGAGCAGGAAGACGAGCGTCGTGCCGATGCGGCCCATGCCGGCGGGGCTGGAAGGCCGCATCGCCACGCCGTGGATCGCCAGTTCGCCCTCGGCCGCCAACAGCGTCGGCGCGTGATCTTCGGCTCCGACGCTCGATCCGCCCGAGACCAGCACCACGTCGGCCCCGGCATCGACCAGTCCCGCACGGATCGCCTCGCGGTCGTCCGGCACGTTCCGCTGCGACTCGATCGCGCCGCCGTCGCGTTCCACCAGGGCGCGGAGCATGGCAGAGTTCGATTCGTAGATGCGGTACTCGGGCAGCGGCTCGCCCGGCGGCGTCAGTTCGTTGCCGGTGACCAGCAGCCGCACCCGCGGGCGGCGGACAACGTCGACCTCAACCACGCCGACCGAGGCGACGAGGCCCACGTCCTGCGGCCGCAACCGTCGGCCGGCGGACAGGATGACTGCTCCACGGCGCACGTCCTCGCCGTGCCGGCCGACGTTCTTGCCGGGCGGGACCGGCGCGGAGATCTCGACGCGGCCGTCGGCTTCGGTGGCAAACTCCGCGGGCACGACAGCGTCGGCACCGGCGGGCAGCGGCGCACCTGTCATGATCCGCAAGGCGGTACCGGCTTCGACCGAGTCGCCGCACGGACGGCCGGGGAACGCTTCGCCGACGATGCGAAAGCCGAGCGGGTTGTAGTCGCTCGCGCCGTCGGTTTCTTCGCCGCGCAGGGCGTAGCCGTCCATCGCCGCACGGTCGAACGGCGGAACATCGATTTGAGCTGTCACGTCCGCCGTCAGTACGCGCCCGTGCGCCGCGTCAAAAGCGATCGGTTCACCCTCGAGAGCGGCGGAGTTGCCATCGATCCATTCGATCGCGGCTTCCACGCGCGTGCGGCGGACAAAGCCGCGCATGCGGACATCTCGGCTCGGCGTGAAGTGGGACGAGGACATGGACAGCACCAACGTGGAACAAGCGTCTCGCTTGTTCGGATTGTTTGCGGCCACGCAAAAACGCACAAGCGGGACGCTTGTGCTACGACCGCGGCTCGAAGTCCTCGCCGAAGCCCGCCGCCGCCAGGGCGTCGCGGTAGTCCTCGGGCCGGTTCGCGTTCCGCAGCGAGGCGAGCTGTGGGTCGGCCGATCGCAGTTCCGCAACGTCGAACACATGAGCGTCCGCCGCATCGATCAGTGCAACCGGCCGCAGAGTGCCGGCGGCGACCAGGGCGGCCGCGAGTTCGGCGAGGCTCGTGCGATACACCGCCGCCAGCGGGTGATGATATTGGCCATCGTGCGGAATGGCCAGTTCGTGTCCGCCGAGGCGCTCGCACACGGCCCGCACGAACTCCGGCGAAAGCAGCGGCACATCGCACGATGAGGCATACGCGGCTCGGGCCCGCCCCGCCAGCGCCGCCAGTCCCACAGCCAATCCGGCGAGCGGCCCAAGTCCCTCGCGCTCGTCGCGAACCACAAGCGTCTCATCCGGCAGCGGCGGCAGCTCCTGTTCCGGCGCCGCCACCACAGCGACCGGCCGCACGACTGTGCCGACGATCCGCACGACGCGCTGGAGCATCACCTCCGGCCCGAACGGCAACAGCGCCTTTGGCCGTCCCATGCGACTGCTGCGCCCCCCGCACAACACGACGCCGCCGATATTGTCGAGCCTGCCAGCGGTCACAGTTCACCAACTGTTGAGGCACGCCGCTATGCGCCCCGCTCGCTCACCACCGGTCCCAGGTGGCGGCCAACAATCGAGAGCATGCGGACCTCATCGGGCGTGTAGTCGCGCGGCTCGCGCGACTGCACGACCAGCACGCCGGCCAGCGCCCGGCCGCTCAAGATCGGCACGCCCAGAAACGAGTGATAGGGGTCTTCGCCGGCGTCGGGGAAGTACTTGAACCGCGGGTGCGAGGCCGCTTCGTCGGCGACCATCACCGGCTCGAGCTGTTCGCCCACCAGCCCCACGAGGCCCTCGTCGAGACGCATCCGTACCCGGCCGACGCTGTCCTGAAACAGCCCGACCGTCGCGGCCAGCAGCAACTCGTCGCCCTCCAGCAGATACAGCGAACAGACGTCGGTGTGGAAGCGGTTGCCCACGAGACACGCGACGTTCGTCAACAGCTTGACGAAGTCGCCGCCCTTGCCGGCCAGCTCGGTGATTTCGTCAAGCGTCGCCAGCAGGCCCGACGACGGCTCGCGATGATTCGGCCCCATGCGTCGCTCGCTGTGGCGCGTCGAGAAGTCTGTCGCCATGAACCCCAGCCGGTCTTTGGATTCCGATAGATCCAGCGGACGGAGAACATCACAGCGACCGCAGATGTTCGAGAACTTCTGCAGTTGTAAACGTCGAAGCCGGATTCGCCTCCGCCTCGCGAATCCGCCGCTCGATCTCTTCATCGCTCACCTGCGGCTCCAGCTCTGCGGGATCGATGCGGTCGAACCAACCCAATGGGCGACCGTTGCCCTCGTACAATTCGACGACTCCCCGAGCCGCGATCAACTTCTCTCGAAGATTCTCATCGTCAACCGAAATGCGCTCCATGACTTCGACCGAATTTGAGAGGACGACGGGATCGTGACCGCACTAGTTCACATTCTATGGCGAACCGGCCGACGAAAACAGAACAATCACCCGTCCGCTTCATTTGCGAATCTTCGCGGCGGTTGCGACTTTGCGTCATAAACCGACCCGGGACAGACGCTCCAGCGGCCTCTAAATATCGTAGTACATCGCAAACTCCCACGGGTGCGGACGCTGCCGCAGCGCTTCCACCTCGTGGCTTGTCTTGTACCAGATCCACGTGTCGATCACGTCCTCGGTGAACACGTCCCCGCGCAAGAGGAAATCGTGGTCGCGGCGCAGCGCCGCCAGCGACTCTTCCAGCGACACCGGCGTCCGCGGCACGTCTTCCAGTTCGTCGGGCGTGAGGTCGTAAATGTCCTTGTCGAGCGGCAGGCCGGGGTCGGTGCGGTTCTGCACGCCGTCGAGGGCGGCCATCAGCACGGCCGACATCGCCAGGTACGGATTCGAGGACGAATCGGGACAGCGGAACTCGAACCGCTTCGATTCCGGTCCCGGCGAATGCACCGGGATGCGGATCGCCGCCGATCGGTTGCGGAAGCTGTAGGTGAGGTTGATGGGCGCCTCGAAGCCGGCCACGAGCCGCTTGTAGCTGTTCGTCGTCGGGCAGCAGAACGCCAGCAGCGCCGGCGCGTGTTTGAGGATGCCGCCCATGGCAAACACGGCCATGTCGCTGAGGCCCCCGTAACCGGAACCTGCGAACAAAGGTTTCGAGTTCTTCCACAGCGAAAAGTGCAGGTGCAGGCCGCTGCCGTTGTCGTTCCAGATGGGCTTGGGCATGAAGGTGGCCGTCTTGCCGTGGCGGGCGGCCACGTTCTTTACCACGTACTTGTACCGCAGCAGATTATCGGCCGTGCGGACCAGCGGCCCGTACTTCATGTCGATTTCGCACTGTCCGCCGGTCGCCACCTCGTGGTGCTGGGCTTCAACCTCGACGCCGCACTCCATTAAGAGCAGCATCATTTCCGTGCGCAGGTCCTGCAGCGTGTCGGCCGGCGGGACCGGGAAGTAGCCCTCCTTGTAGCGGATGCGATAACCGGCATTCGAAAGCGCCCCCTCGTCGGCCGTCGGCGAACCGGCGGCGCGGCCGGCCCCGTTTCCGCGGCCACGGTTCCACTGCCCCTCGACGCTGTCGAGGTGGTAATAGGCCTCGTGTTCGTTCTGGTCGAAGCGGACGTCGTCGAACACGAAGAACTCGGCCTCGGGGCCGAACTTCGCCGCGTCGGCGAGGCCCGTCGACTTCATGTAGGCTTCCGCTTTGCGGGCAACATTGCGCGGATCTTTGGCATAGTCTTCCCGCGTGATGGGATCCTGGATGTTGCAGGTGACGGCCAGCGTCTGCTTCATAAAGGGGTCGACGACGGCCGTCTCGGCCTGAGGCACGACCAGCATGTCGCTTTCGTTGATCGCCTGCCAGCCGCGCATCGACGAGCCGTCGAACCCGAAGCCCTCCTCGAAGCTCCGCTCCGTAAGTGCTTGGGCGGGAATGGTGAAGTGTTTCTGCGTGCCGGGGAAATCCATGAACCGCAGGTCCACGGCGCGGATTTCCCGTTCGCGGCAGAGGGCGAGAACTTCCCTGGGCGTCATCGGGCGTGGGTTTCCCCGGTCGAGGGAGAGGCGCGGACGTAGAGCGGTCGCTGCGAGAGGCGATTGTATCCCGCTTGGCAAATCCCGTTCCAGCAACCGCCGCGGCCGTCTTGCCCGGCCCTCTCGATAGCTCTACCATCGTCTGCGCATGCTTCGCGCGCCGAACCTGGCGGGCCATTTCGCTCTCACCGCTGAGACCCGTCGAGGCATTGATGTTCAGGCACCGCCCTTCCGTCCTTGTCATCGCGACGGCAGCCCTAATGGGAGCTGCGCCGCCGGTGCTCGATGGTCCCGTGCCGTCGCGGCTGGCGGGGCGGGCGTTTCAGGACGAGCTGCAAAAGACGGTGCCGGCGGCGGTGTGGCGGAACGCGGAGCTGCGTGAAGTCTTCCGCCAGTTCGCCGACGACCGCCGCGTCGCGATTCTGCTCGACCGCCGCCTCAACCCGAACCGCGAGCTGTCCATCGAGATCGCCGGAAAGCCAGTCATCGAGGCCGTCCGTGAGTTGGCGCACGAGGTGGATGCCGCCGTATCGGTGGTGGGCAACACGCTGTATGTCGGACCGCCGGAAACGGCGGCGCGGCTGCGGACGCTGGTCGAGTTGCGGTCCGGGGAGTTCCGCAGGCTGACGCTGGAACTGTCCCGCGAGCGACGCCTGGAGCTGGCGCGTTCGGCGACGGTTCACTGGAACGACCTCGAGACGCCCCGCGACATCGTGGGGCGGATCACCGACCGCTACGGCCTGGAGGTCGAGAACCGCGACCTGATCCCGCACGATCTGTGGGCGTCGGCCGTGCTGCCCGACGCGGATCTGCGTGAGGCGCTGACGCTGGTGCTCGCGCAGTTCGATTTCACATTCGAGCTGCACAGCGACGGCCGCAGCATGAAGATCGTTCCCATCCCGGAGCGTGTCTTTGTTGAGAAGACCTACCGCCCGCGGCGGGAGTCCGCGGCCGAAGCGCTGGCCCGCTGGCCGCGCGAACTGCCGGGGCTGGAGGTCGCCCGCGACGGCTCGGGCCTCGCCGTCCGCGGCACCGTCGAACAGCACGAGCGGTTGGAAGAACTGCTGGGCCTGCGGCGCACGCCGCCGCCCGCGCGCGGAGCCGCGGAGCCGCTGCCGGTCCGCAAGCGAACCTTCACGATCAAACAGCGGGCGACGCCGGCGGCATTAATTGCGACGCTGGAGGCGTCCGGCATCCAGATCGAGTACGATCGCGACGAACTCGCGGCGGCGGGCATCGATCTCTCGAAGCCGATCGATCTCGACGTCGAAGGGGCCGACGCCGACGAGTTCTTCCGCGCATGGTGCGCGCCGCTGGGTCTCGATTACGAGATTGACGGGCTACGCGTGCGGCTCGTGCCGAAGAAATGACCCGACCCAAAGCCGCCTTGCACGACCCTCAACCCTCAACCCTCAACCCGGACTTCCCATGGTCTACATCAATGTCGTGCTCACGGTGAAGGACGAAGCGGACGTCGAGGCAGTGCGGGACCTGTTGACCGAACACGGCCGGCTGTCGCGCGCGGAGCCTGGCTGCGTCCGGTTCGAGGTGTACCACTCTCAGGCGGACCGGCGGGTGTTCGTGCTCAACGAGCACTGGGAGTCGCAGGCCGCCCTCGACGCGCACCGGCAGGCGAAGGCGATTCAGACGATCTACGTCCCGCAGGTGCTGCCGAAAGCCGAACGCGTGGCGCACCCGTCCGACCTCGTTGCGGGGTGAGCCCATGGGCGTCAGCAGTCCGCCGCTTGAGCTTTCCGAAACAATCGACCGCCTGTCTCCCACACAGCGGCCGCGAGTGCGGGCTGCGGGATATCACCACTGGCACGACCTGTTGTTCATTCACTGGCGAGTGCCGGTGGATGCGCTTCGGCCGCTCGTGC
>JAHWKJ010000138.1 GCA_019347905.1 Planctomycetota bacterium | reverse complement strand
GGGTGGGGCGCGGAAGCGGCGTGCACCATGCGGCGACCCCCCCCAGCCCCCCCTTATTAAGGGGGGGAGTAGAAGGATTCCGCGTCGTCGTCGACCGCCTCGATGTCGCCGTTCCCCGACCGGACGCACCCGTGGAAGTCGCCTGGGTCGAGCGCTGGATGCACGAAGTCGCCGCCGGTTTCCACGACGTGACGTTTATCGTGGACGAGTACCAGCTTCTGAGCACGATCCAGCGACTGGAGAGCCGCTACGCGATCGAGCGGTTCGCCTTCCGCGCCGGCCGCGGCAATCACGCCCTGACGATGCTGCTAAGAAAGCTGATCCTGCACCGCGAACTGGCGTGGTACCCCGGCTGCGGCGAAATCGCCGCCGCGCACCGCGACGACCTGGAGACGGAGCTCGCTTCGCTGCTGCTGCGCGAGTCGCCCGCGGGCCTGTGCCGCCTCGATCACATCCGCGACGGACTGCACCACGACGACCGCGCCTTTGTGCTGGGAGCGGCCTGCCTGTACGCGCTGGAGCACACCGCCGGCGGCGACTGGCTGTCGATCACCCCGCCCACTGCGGGCGGTGGATTCGGGTGGTGAACAACGCGTCTAGCGGCTTCGAGACTGCTTCGGTCGGCGCTTCGGCCGGGAATCGGTCACCAGGCGGAAGTCGAGCGCGCGGCGGTCGACGTCGACGTGCGCGACGACAACGCGCACGCGGTCGCCTAATCGATAGCGGCGGCCGGTGCGGCGGCCTACGAGGCTGATCGAGGCCCGGTCGTGGGCGAAGAACTCGTCGGCATCGAGGGCGGTGATGTGCACCAGGCCCTCCACCGGCAGCTCCACACCGCGGCAGAACAGGCCGAATCGCTCGACGCCGGTGATTACCGCGTCCAGCTCTTCGCCGATGCGGTCGGACATGTACGTGAGCAGCTTGATCTTGATCAGCTCGCGCTCGGCCGCTTCGGCCCGCCGCTCCGTCGCCGAGCAGTGCTTGCCGAGCTTCTCCAGCTCGACTTCGTCCAGCACCGCTGCGCTCCGCGGCCGATCTTCGCGCCGCCTCCCGCGCGTTCGGCCCCGCACCGATTGAGTCGAGTCATCCGCTGTTGCCGGCGGCATGGGCGGCTGCGTGAATCGGGAAGCTGACGCTTCCCGCTCGCCGGCACCCAGCAGCACCGCGTCGACCAGCCGGTGCACCGCCAGGTCCGGATAGCGGCGGATGGGGCTGGTGAAGTGGCAGTAGTCCTCCACCGCCAATGCATAGTGGCCCATGTCTACGCCCGCATATTCCGCCTGCCGCATGCTCCGCAGCACCGCATAGTTGACGGCGTGCTCTTCGGGGCGGCCGCGCACGCGGTCGACCAGGTTCTGCAAGGCCCGGCGGCTCTGCCAGTCTTTCAGCGGATAGCCCACGGCCTTCGCAAACTCGGCCAGCGCTTTGAGCTTTCGCAGGTCCGGCTCGCCGTGCACGCGGCGCAGAAATGCGTAGCCGCGGTCTCCCAGCGCCGTCGCCACCGCGCAGTTCGCCGCCAGCATGAACTCTTCGATGATCTGATGGCTCTCGTCGTGCGACGATTCGTGCGCGCCGGTCACGCGGCCGTCGGCGTCGAAGTCCAGCTCGACCTCCGGCAGGACGAGCTCCAGCGCCCCGGCCTCGAACCGCCGCCGCCTGAGCCGCATCGCTAACTCGTGCATGTGCGACAGAAGCTGCCGCACCTTCGCCGGCATGCGCGTCTTGAATCGCTCCGGATCCTTCAGGATCGGCAGCACCTGCTCGTAAGCGAAGCGGCGAGTGACCTCGATGGCCGAGTTCGCGAAGCTCGCGTCCACCGGCTCGCCGTCGGGCGTGTACTCGATGAACACCGACTTCGTGAACCGCACGCGACCTTCCTGCAGGCTGGCGAGGCCGTTGGAGAGGACCTCCGGCAACATCGGAATCACCGTCCCCGGCAGGTAGACGCTGTTGCCGCGCAGGCGGGCTTCGTGGTCGAGGCGGCTGCCCGGCCGCACGAAGGCGGAAACGTCGGCGATGTGCACGCCCAGCCGCCAGTGCCCGTCGCGCGTGCGTTCCAGCGAGATGGCATCGTCAAAGTCGCGGGCGTCGGCGGGGTCGATGGTGACGATCGTCTCGCCCGTCAGATCGAGGCGGCCTTCCAGCTCGCTTTCGTCGAATTCGTCCGCCTGCCGGCGGGCGTCTTCCAGCGCCTGCTCGGGGAATTCGTACGGCAGGCCGAACTCGTGAACGACCATCTGCGTGTCGACGCCCGGCTCGCCCCGCGGCCCCAGCACGCGCGTGATGACGGCCTCTCCCTCGCGGAAGTGCGTGGGAAAGCGCAGCATCTCGAGCACGACCTTGTCGTCGGGCCGCGCTCCCTTGGCACCGGGGTCGCCGACGAAGACCGGCTCATTGAACGCGGTGCCGTCGATCTGCACCCAGCCCTGGCCGGCGTCTTCGAAGTACGTGCCGACGAACGTGCTGGTGGCGCGGACGAGCACTTCCTCGATGCGTCCGCAGCGCTGTCCGCCGGTGCGTCGGCGCTTGAGGAGCCTCACCAGCACTTCATCGCCAGTGTGGGCGTCGTGCATGTCGGCGGGGGCGACGTAGATATCGCCCCCATCGCGTCCGTCCGGACCCGTTCGACCGGACAGCGGCTGGTGCGGGATGAGGTAGCCGGCCCCGCTGCTGGTGCGCTTGATGATGCCTGTGAGCACGTCGCGGGCGGAGCGCAGCCGCAGCCGTCCCTTCTTCCCCTCGCGAACGTGTCCGGTGGCGACGAGCTTTTCGATCGTGCGAAAGAACTGCGGCCGGTCGGCCTTGGTGACGTTCAATCGGCGGGCCAGCGTCCCCGCCGTGACGGCCTTGTAATCGGGGCGGGAGAGATGATCGAGGATCAGTTGGTCCATGCGCGAGCCGGCGATTGTGGAAGACGAACGTCGAACATTGAACATCCAACATTGAACGTCGAAGTCACGCGACGCTGCCCATCGGTCGTTCAAAGTTCAATGTTCAATGTTCGATGTTCGTCTTCTCAGGCACAGCGTCTGCCCTCGCGCGCCCCTCAACCCGAGCCGTTCGACTGCCCCTTGAACAGCTTCCGCGACAAGCGCGGGCTGAAGGGGGTCCAGCTCGAGCCGGTGTTGGGGTCGTCGTCGATCGAGCGGGCGAACTCGTGCACCTTGGCATCGAGGTTGTCGAGATGGTGCAGGGCGATCGCCTCGGGCGTCATCGGCAGCCGCGGACTGCCGTGCTCGTACGAGCCGTGATGGCTGAGAATCATGTGCTTCAGCCGCAGCGCCGTCTCCTCGGGGAACGGCTTGCCGGAGAGCCGCTCGGCCTCGGCGAGCTTGCGATTGAGGATCTCGACGCCGATCAACAGATGCCCCAGAAGCTGCCCTTCATCCGTGTAGACGAACGACGTCTCCCAGCCCATCTCGCGGATCTTGCCGAGGTCGTGCAGGAAGATGCCCAGGAGCAACAGATCCCGGTCGATGTCGGGGTAGAGATCGGCGATGCGGTGGGCCGTCTCCAGCATGTTGAGTACGTGCTCCATCAGGCCGCCGCAGTAGGCGTGGTGCGTTTTGACACTGGCCGGCGCGCGGCTGAAGTCGCCCATCAAGCCGTCGTCGAGACAGAAACACTCCGCCAGCGATTTCAGCGATTCGTCGGTCACCGACAGCAGCAGTTCCTTCACCCGGCCTAGCTGTTTTTCGGCGTCGGCGGCGGGAGCGGGATGGAACTCGGCCGGATCGAGACCCTGCGGCGGGACGGCCTCGATGTGCGTGACGATCATCTGCAGCCCGCCCTGGTAGAGCTGCACCTTGCCGCGCACGCGGACGAACTCGCCCGCCCGCACGTGGGCCGTCGAATCTTCGGTGACGTTCCACATCAGCCCGCTGATGAGGCCGGTGCGGTCGCGGAGGCTCGCGAGCAGGTACAGGTTCGCGTTGCGGTTGGCGCGGAGCTGCTTGTCGGCCAGGAGATAGATCTCGTCGACAGAGTCGCCGTCGCAAAGCTCCTTGATGAAGCGGCGGGTGGTGTCGGTGGTGATGGTCACAGCTTGTCGTGAGTTTGTAGTGACCGCCTTCAGGCGGTCTATGGAGCGGGGGACTTCTCGGGGACTGGAGACCCGCTGAAGCGGATCACTACGAACGGGAAACCCGCTGGCAGCGGGTCGCTACGAGCTTGCGTAATGGTAGGCCCCCTGAGGGCGGGGTGTCCAGAAGGCGCCGGACGCACCCGCTGCTCCGTTGCAACATGCGACTCTCGCGTGTTGCGAATCGGAAACGAATGGACGACGCGGCTCACGGCGCTCCGCTCGCGGGCAATTCGTCGCAACCCCGCACGCAAGCGTCTCTTAGACCGTCGTCGCGAGCGTCCCCTGCGAGCGCCACCCCGCTCCGGTCCATGCTTTGCCTCTTCGCGACGACACCGTGGCGCCCAAAAGCGCCGGACACTGCCCTCGACTTCAAAACCCCACAGGCGTTCCATGGCTTCCAAGCGCAGGCTGCGGATGACGATCTACGAGCGCGACGGCGTGACCGTCATGAACCTGGGCGCCGTCGAAATCTGGGACGGGGCAGACCTCTCTCTGCTGCGAGACACGCTCACCCGCCTCATCGAACAGGACGGACTCGATTCGATCGGCGTCGATATGACGCACGTCAAGTACATCCCCAGCGGCTTCTTCGGCATGCTCTACGACTGGCACGAGCACGGCATCGACATGCGGCTGTATACGCCGCAGCCCAACGTGGCGGCGATGCTGTGGTTCCGAAAGTTCTTCGAGCACGAGGGCGACGGATCGTTCGTGCTGCACAGCGAACCGCTCGACGGCCCGCAGACGGGCGACTGGAGCGACGAGGACTGGAGCGAGCAGGACGACACGGTGTGGGAATCCGTGGGCGCCACGAGCCGGCGTTGAGAGAGTCTCGAAGCCCACGGCGGATGGGTGGCACTGGCAGCTCGCCTGCCAGTGTCGAGTGGTTCTAACGCAAACAGTGCTTCGCGGAGCTTTCGCACGTGGCCGCACGCCCCGCACGGGATGACGAGCATCCCGTGGCACCCGGCGCGTTTCAATTGAGCGCTCCGTAGCGCAGCTCGCCGGCGGCGATTGTTGCCCGGATCTCCAGCGGCTCGCCGGGCCCGGCGTGGTGGAATACCACCAGGTCGGCCCGCGAGCCGCGCCGGAGTGCGATCTCCTCAAACCCCAGCAGCCGCGCCGGGTTGCGGCCGGCCATGTCGAACGCTTCCCGCAGGCTGACGCCCGCGAACGTGATGGCGTTGGCGATACAGGCATCGGTCTCGGCGCCGGAGCCGGCCAGAAACTGCCGCTGGCCGGCGATCACGATCCGCCCGTCCTCCAGGATTTCCACGGGCATGCTGCCCTCGCGGTACACACCGGGCGGGCAGCCCGCCAAGCCCGCGGCGTCGCAGGTGATGATCGTCCGCTCGGGCGTCTTCGTGCCCAGAAACGACCGCACGACGCTCGGCGGCAGATGATGGCCGTCGGTGATGATGCTCGCCCACAGCCGCTCGTCGCCAAGCTGCTCCCAGATGTAATTGGGGTGCCGGCGAATGGTGCCGTGCGCGCCGTTGCCCAGGTGCGTGCTGAGCCGCGCCCCGGCGTCGACGGCGGCGGAAATCTGTTCCGGCGAGGCGGCGGTGTGGCCGATGGCAATCACCACGCCCGCGGCGGTCGCGCGGCGGATGAACTCGACGGCCCCCTCGACTTCCGGCGCCAGCGTCACCAGCCGGATACGGCCGCCCGCCGCCGCCTGCAACCGCTCGAACTCGTCCCAGTCGGCCGGCCGCACGTGTTCCAGTGGATGCGCCCCCCGCGGGCCGTCCTCCGAAGAGATATACGGCCCTTCGAGATGGCAGCCGGGCACCATCTGCTCGATCCACCGCTCGCGGCGGCAGGCCTCGTCGATCGCACTGAAGCCCGAGGCCAGCGCCTCGAAGGAGTTCGTCACCAGCGTCGGGCACATCCGCGTGATGCCGAAGCGGAAGTGCGGCTCCAAAGTGCGGGCGACCTCGTCCGCCGTCAGTCCTTCCTTGCTGAACCACGTGCCGCCGTGCCCGTTGATCTGCAGGTCGAACAGCCCCGGAGCGATCCACGGCCACTCGTCCACGTCGCCGTCGGGCCAGGCGGGTTCGACGGCGGCGATCCGCTCGCCTTCAACGTGAATGGCGATGGGTTCGCCATTTTCGTAGCGTCGGCCGAAAAGCTGCATGGCGGGCGCGCAGGTGCTGAGTGCGTTTCCGGGGAGAGACGCTCAGCATACCGCGCGCGTGCAGCGGGCGTAACGGCACGTAGAGCAAGCTGCCAGCTTGCTCTGGCGGTTTCTCGACGCCGATCACTTCAGCACGCTGGCTGGAGCAAGCTGGCAGCTTGCTCTACGTGCCGCTGCTCATGGGCGACATGGTGTGGCCGTCGGCGGGGACGCCGACGAGCGAGAGCCGGGGACGCTCGCTGGGCGGCTGCGACTGGCGGGTGAGGCCGCCATCGATCATCTCCAGACGGTCGGCGATTTCGCTCCAGCGGAGCGTCCAGCGCCGTTGCCAGCGGTCGAACGTGCGGCTGCGGGTTTCCAACGCGTCGCGGCGGTTCTCGAAAGCATGATGCAGCCTGAGCAGCACGCCCTGCAGCCGGCTGCGCAGGGCCGTGGCGGCCGGTCGCGCATCGGCCAGCGGCAGAATGTCACCCGTCGAACAGTCGCTGGAGGCGTCGCTGGAGTTCATCGGCAGGTATTTCCGCTTCAGGTCACGGGGAATTCGGCACACGCGCTTTGACAGCCGTCGCGTGTGACATATCGACACCGATCCCTGCGTCGGCTCAACTCTTCGTCGCCGCTAAGGGCGACCAGAGCCGCACAGCTTCACACGCCCCGGCACAATGCGCACGGCTCGCAGCAGCCGGCAGGAGAACGAGAATCGCTGCAACCGGCACGGCCCTCACATTGGCCAGCGACGGTGCGCCCCACAGTTGCGCGGGCGAGCTTTCGAGGCTTCGCTCAGTCGGTAGTGTGGATTTCAATCCACACGACGAAAAGCATGAGACGCACGCGTGGATCATCGGCCGACTGGATTGAAATCCACACTACCGCTGCTTGACGGAAAGCCGCGGGTTCAAGACCTGTGGCTGCTCGTGCTCCTGCTCCAGCCAGCGGCGGATGCGGTCGATCGTCTGTTGAATCGCGCTGTCTGGCGCGGGCAGCACCCGCGCGAGCCAACAGGCCAATCGCCACGCCACAGGATGATACAGCCCCGTGGAGAGCCGCATTGGCACGCGCTCGCGGCCGAACAGCGGCAACGACTGCTGCGAGGCGAGGAAGTTGCGAAGCTGCTCCGCCAGATGCCGCCGCTGAGGATACGGCCGCTGAAGCGCATCGAGCACCAGCCGCAGATCCTCCTCGCCGGCCGGATAACTCACCGCCTCCGGATGCGGCGGCCGCTCGAAGACGAGCCAGAGGTGGCGGGGTGTGAAAAGTCGTGGCATCGCGTTCGGAGGGGACTGAGGGAATGTCGAATGACGAAGCCCGAATGACGAATGACGAAACCTGCATCAACGCCCAGATCGTCTGCGAATTCCTTCGGGCTTCATCCGTCATTCCACGAAGTGCACTTCGAGGTTGTGGCGGGCGGCGAGGGAATCGATCTCGGGGCGGACCGATTCCCAGTCCTCGGGATCGATGAGCAGCTCGACTCGGACGCGCTCCTGGGCGTCTTCGCCATCCTCTTCATCTGCGTCCCATTCGGCGGGCGCCAGCAGCAGGTCGCGCAGCTCGGCGGCGTCGAAGCCGGTGAGGGTGGCGTCGAAGTCAGGCAGATCACACAACTCCTCGACCAGGCCGGCCAGTTTGTCGCCGTCCCAGCGGCCGCCGACCGCCGGGTTGTTGAGCGCGATGTTGAGCGCCTTCTCGCGCTCCAGCGGCAGCGACACCACGGCCGCTTCGACTTCGAGGCATCCCCTGTGTTTCAGGATCGCCAGCCGCTGATGGCCGCCGACGACATGGCCGGTGCGTTCGTTCCAGACGATCGGCTGCACGAGGCCAAACTCGTCCAGCGAGCGCTCCAGCTTCCGCCAGGCGGCGGTGCCGGGTGTGAGCGTCACGCGCGGGTTGTAAGGCGCCGGGACAAGGCGTTCGATGGGGAGGCGTTCGAAGCGGAGGGGAGTCATGGAGGCGATGGTCGAAAGGTCGAAAGGGTCCAAAGTCGAAAGGGCCGGAAGTCGGTCGGCGGCCGAAGTGTCACTGCGGGCGTTCGATCGGCCAGTGGGCCGATCGGCCACTGACTGTTCGATCTTCGATCCGTTGCGCGTTCGGCTCGTCTTCCGGGTCGTCGTATCCCAGAAACTCGGGCGAGGCGGCGAAGCGGAGCCGGAGCTCGCGCTTGACGCGCTTCAGGCACCGCAGGATGTGGCCTTTCGAGTGGGCGAAGACTCCGCCGATGTAGTCCAGCGGCCAGCCGGCGTTCTCCCGCAGGGCCAGCATCGCGAGGTACTTCCACTTGCGGGCGTCGTCGCCGGCGTAATGGTCGCTGACGAGCTGCCAGAATTCGTCGGCCCCGCAGCGCGGCAGCACGATCTTCGTCTTGTCCGGTCGCATCACCGACATCGCTTGCACTCCTTGCACGTGCCCTTCATCCAGATCCCACGCGGTTGCGCGCCGCGCTTCCGCGGCGCGAAGGCTCACCATCGCTCTGGTACACGGGGAGCGCAAAGAGCAAATCCCGCGATCGCGTCTCGACAGCCGCGGCAGCGGCGACAGCGCATAGCCCACGGCGCCAGCCGTGGGGACCGGTGCAATCGAGACGAATTGAGCCGCGGCAGCGGCGACAGAACATCCAGTTTCTGTCGCCCCTCGCGGGGCTGCGCACGAGCGCTTGGCCACGACTCCCCACGGCTCGCGCCATGGGCTACATGCTTTCGCCGCTTCCGCGGCTCTCCGCACGTTGCGCGGCGCGTGGCGGCGCCAGAGCGGCGACACGCTCGCGGACGGCCTCGGCGATTGCGTGCGCGTCCGCATCAGCCGGCCACATCGACGGCGGCAGCGGCGGGCCGATTGCCACCAACACGCGCGACAGCCGCACCAGCCTGCGGCGCGGCGGAGGCATAGCTTCGCGGGCGCCGGAGATGAACATCGGCACGATCGTCACCGGAACTTTCTGCACCAACAGGCCGATGCCGGACTTGAACTCCTGCAAGTGCCCATCGCGGCTGCGATGCCCCTCCGGAAACCACACGAGATTGCGGCCGCGGCGCAGCACTTCCTCACCGACGGCCAGGCTGGAGAGGCTCTTCTGCACGGGCACAACCTGAGCCAAACGGTTGATGCGCCGCCGCAACCACCCCCGCAGCACCGCCCGCGACCAGCCGGCCCACCACGTCTGCTTGACGTGCCCGTAACTGATGGCCGCGGCCAGCGCGAAGGCGTCGAGCGAACTGGTGTGATTGGGGACGAAAACAAGCGGCCCGGAGTCCGGCAGGTGCTTGCGGCCGATCACGCGCAGCCGGAACAGCATCCGCATACCGAGCCAGTTCGTCCAGTACAGCCCGCAGCGCAGCGTTCGCTGGAAGGGATTCAGCGGGTCGAGCCAGCGCTCCTGGAGGGAAGTGAGTTGATTGGCATCGCGTGTATGAGGATGGAGGATAGAAGATGGAGGATGGCGCTGGCGCCCGCCCGGTTCTACGCCATCCTCCATCTTCTATCCTCCATCCTCACTTGCCGACGCCAGCGCCCCTCCATCCGGCCCCCGGACCCGCCAACCGCGCACCGCAGCCGCGCCTCAACTGTTCTCCATCACCCACTGCACGGCGCGCTGCGTCAGCTCGTTGGCGTTGGCCAGGCTGAGCTTGGTCTTGATGTTCTCGCGGTAGGTCTCGACCGTTTTCGGGCTGAGGTGCAAGCGGCCGGCAATGGCCTTGGTCGTCAGGGCCTGACCGATGAGCTGGAACACCTCCAGCTCCCGGTCGGAAAGGCTCATCACCGGATCCTCGGCCGCTTGTCCGTCGGCGCCGACGAGCCGCGTGAGCAGCCGCTCCGACAGCGACGGGCTGATCGCGACTTTGCCCGCGAGCACCATGCGGATGGCGCCGAGAATCTCCGCGGCCGGTGCATCCTTGCTGACGTAGCCGCCGGCGCCGGCGCGCAAGGCTCGTTCGGCGAAGAGAGATTCCGAGTGCATCGATACGACGAGCATCCGCGGACTGATCTCGCGGGCTTTGACCTGCTTGATCAGCTCCAGGCCGTTGGAGTCTTTCAGCGAGATGTCGATGAGAATGACATCGGGCTTCAGCTCGTCGATCTGCCTGAGGGCCTGCGTGCCGCCCTCGGCTTCGCCGCAGACGGCCAGATCCGCCTGGGCGTCGATGAGCTCGCGCAGCCCGCGGCGGACAATGGGATGGTCGTCGACCAGGAGCACGTGGGCGGGCTGGCGATGCTCTGGGACGTCGGACTTCTTCCGCGATGAGACCACGTGAATTTCCCGGTGGGGCGGGTGGGGACGCACACCCCTACCATTATCCGGCTTTTCCGACGCAACGCCAGTGAGCACAGTCGCGACTACTCGACCAGCCCATCAAACAGCGGGCTGATCAGCCGCACGCCGCTCACTTCCAGCAGCACGAACAGGCCGATGCCCAGGACGACCGCCGCCAGAATGAGTGCGGGAACGGACCAGTGCCGCACGTCCCACTTGCGGCGAGCGGCGTGGCCGCGGAGCGTGGCGGTTTCGTCATCGGTGCGGCCGGTCGTGAGCGGCGGTTTTTCGAGGTTGTGCTGCACACTCGCCCGGCGACCGGGCGAACGACCACCGGGTTTGGCAGGCATGGAGTGACTCCTCGCAGACATTGGCTGGCACCTCGCCTCACCGCGTCTCGCGCTGCTTGCGGGCTTCAGCCTGCGCCAACAATTCCTGAATGCGGTCCCGGATTCCTCGGAATTCGGATTTCGCCATCGCTTCCCGGAGATAGGGCTCGCCTTCTGGGCCGATCCTCCGGATCCGCGCAGTGGCACTGTCGATACCGACCGGGCAAAAGAAGAGAGGGTGCGACGAGTGGGCCACTTCCTCGCGGAGGACGATCAACGACCTGTAAACAGCCTGTCCCGTTGGCAGCCGTGGATCGCGGTAAGTCCGGTACGCTTCGTCAAGCCGTTCGGCCTGTCGGCTCGATTCTTCGCGCAACATTCTCTGGTATTCCGCGGACGTCAACTCTTCCATAGTCAGCAGGGGCACGCTCCGCGGAAACACCACTTCCAATTCGCCGTCGAGTGCGCCTTGTTGGTCGTCAGAAGTAGAAGCCGAGGGCGTCGAGATGACGGGAGACGCATCCCAACAAACGCCAACGAAAGCCGCGAGGGCCGATGCGGCCGCGACTGCTACCAGGAGTAATCGTGCATTTGACATGGTCCGAGTCCCGGCGATGCGGCGAATCTCAGGGCCGCCCCAATCCCCTCCCGCGTCAGTCGCGGATGCGCCTCCAGCAATTCGTCCGTCCCTTTCGACCTGCGACCCTTTCGACCTGCGACCGCCGTTCAATACTCACGCCGCTGCCGAGAGGACGGGATGTTCAGATTCTTACGATACTTCGTCACCGTGCGGCGTGCCAGTTGATACCCCTGTTTCGCGAGTTCGTCCACCAAGGCGTCGTCAGAGAGCGGGTTCTGCTTGTCTTCGGCGTCGACAATCTCCTGCAGCTTGCGGCGGACGATGTCCCAGGCCACTTCTTCGCCGTCGGCCGTCTGCGTGCCACCGCCGAAGAACCGCTTTAAGGGGAACAGGCCGCGCGGCGTCTGGATCCATTTGTCGTCGACGGCCCGCGAGACGGTGGTGACGTGCACGCCGACCTGGTCGGCGATCTGCTGCATCTTGAGGGGCTGAATGAAATCGGGGCCCTTGTCGAGAAACTCGCTCTGGTAATC
>JAHWKJ010000683.1 GCA_019347905.1 Planctomycetota bacterium | reverse complement strand
CGCGTGCAGAACAATGCTTTCTTCGGCGGCGGCCTCACTCCCGGCCGCACGCTCGTGCAGGAGACCGGCGAATTCCGCACGGCGCTGGAGAAGCAGTTCGCCTACGGCGGCTCGCTCTCGACCTTCCACGCCTGGAACTACCTGGGCAGCAATGCCCCGGGGCAGCTCTTCCCCACGTCGTACACCGGCACGCTGGGGGCCGAGTACCGCCATCCGTTGCTGGCCGGTGCGGGGCCGGAGTTCACCCGCATCGCCGGACCGATCGCCAACGCCTTTGGCGGGCTGACCGGCGTCAACCAGGGCGTGGTCATCGCCCGCATCAACGCCGACATCACCCTTGCCGATTTCGAGGCGGCCGTCCGAAACCTCGTGCTCGAAACCGAAGATCTGTATTGGAATCTGTACCTCGCATACCGGCTGTACGACACCGCCGTCGTCGCCCGCAACAGCGCCCTGGAAAGCTGGCGCAAGGCGAAAGACACGCTCGACGTGGGCGGGGCGCCCGGCTTCACACGTTCGCAGGAAGCCCAGGCCCGCGACCAGTATTTCTTCACGCGCACGCAAGCCGAACAGGCGCTCGCGGCCCTGTACGAAACAGAAACCTCGCTGCGGCGGATGCTCGGCATGCCCGTCAACGACGGCACCATCCTGCGGCCCGTGGATGAGCCGACCTCCACCATGCTCGTACTCGACTGGCACGTCTCGCTCGCCGAGGCCCTCACCAACCGCGTCGAACTGCGGCGGCAGAAGTTCAACGTCAAGAGCCTCGAGCTGCAGCTTCAGGCCGCGAAGAGCCTCACCCAGCCGCGGCTCGATTTCGTCAGCAACTATCGCGTCAACGCCTTCGGCGACAGTCTGCTGGGCCAGAACGACAACGACGGCGTCACGCCGCAGGGACTCGCCAGCGCCTACGAGACGCTCACCCAGGGCAACCAGACGGGCTGGAACCTCGGCTTCGAGATGACGATGAATGTGGGTCTGCGTTCCGCCCACGCCCAGGTGCGGAACCTGGAGCTGCGGCTGGCCAAGGCCCGCGGCGTGCTCGCCACGCAGGAGCTGGAAATCGCCCACGAGCTGGCCGTCGCCTTCCAGGATCTGGCCGAGCAGTACCAGACCGCCGAAACCAGCTTCAACCGCCGCCCCGCCGCCGTCGAGCGGGTGCGGCTGGCCACGGCCGAACTGGATGCCGGCACGGCCACGTTCGATGACGTGTTGCGGGCGCAGTCGGCCCTCGCCGAAGCGGAGCGGGCGTATTTCACGAGCCTGATCGAGTACAACAAGGCTGTGAGCGAAGCCTACTACCGCAAGGGCCTGCTGCTGGAGCGGAACAACATCCATTTGGCGGAAGGCGAGTGGACGCCGGCGGCTTACATCGACGCGCTGCGCCGTGCCTGGGCCCGCAGCCATGCGCACGAGAACCCACACCTGCATGCCGAGCCGTCCGACTTCGTGATCCCCGACCCCATCGAGATCGCGCCGCTCGACGCCGTTCCCGTCGCGCCAGGAGCAGAACTTCTCCCATCCCCGGACACCGTGCCGCCGGCGCCCGGCGAAGCCATGCCCTCGGAGGACGCGCTGCCGCCGGACGCGTCACGCGAACTACCGACACCGGAGGACGAAGCCGTCCCCGCCCCCGTGCCTCGAACGCCACCAGAAACCGGTGGCGAACCTGGAAGCATTCGCGAATCTCAGGACTTTGCCCCCGCCGGCCCCATGCTGCGTCCCACCCTGTCGCCACAGACGACCGACGCAACACAATCGCGCTTCGCCAACTCGCCGATCCAGCCCACTGTGTTCTTCGACGAGACGGAGCCGCCCGCAGCGGATGGCGAGTCCCTGGAACTGGACCCGCAACGCGATCTGGTCTTTCCGCCGAAAGCGAAGCCGGCCAGTCAGTAGCCTGCGCGGCCGGGTCCGTGAGACAGGAAGATCGAGGACAGGAAAATCAGAAACCAGAATTGATTCTCCTGTGCTCAATTTTCCTGTCCTCAATCTTCCTGTCGATCTGCTCCGGACGAGGGGCAGGGATCACTCCGCTGCGGGCCGCGGTGGGTTCACCCAATGCCCGGATGGGTCGCTGCCGGACACAATCACGCCCTTCTGGTTCCAGTCCAGCCCGGCACGGACCTCGGCCGCACAATAGCGCAGCGTCAGGCCGCAGCGGCGGCGGGTGGACATGTTGGCTTCCGAGCCGTGCAGCAAGAGGTCACTGTGCAGCGAAACCTCACCGGCCGAGAGCACGTCGTCCACCGGCGGGCCGTAGCGCTCGGCGTCTTCGATCGTCTGGTCGAGCACGCTGTGCTCTTCCGGGCTGCTGGGCCGCCAGGTGAGATGGCCATAATGGTGCGAGCCGGCCAGAAAGCGCATGCAGGCGTTCTCGACGTCGGCATCGTCGACCGCCAACCAGACGGTGACTGCCTTCGAGGGTGAGAGCGGCCAATAGCTGGCTTAATGGTGCCACGCCACGCGATTGCCGTCGCCGGGCATCTTGCAGAAGAAGTGCGACCCCCAGGCGACCATGTTCTCTCCCAGCACGTCGCGCACGCAGGCCACGATGCGGCGGTCGGTGAGGATGTCATAGACGCGGCCGTACTTGAGATGGGCCGTGCTGATCGAGTAGCTGTCGCCGCCGGCCGCCATCACGCGCTGGAGCAGCCGGTCGAAGTACGCGCGGATGTCTGCAATCTCGTCACTGGAAAAGATTCGGATGGGCCGGATGAAGCCGTCGCGGTTGAAGGCCTCGAGCTGTTCGCGCGACAGCGCCCGCGGATTGGCCGTGGTCGCGGGATGAAAGCGCAGATCGCGCTCCATCCCGGCAAGTTCGTTGTGGCCGGGCGTGATCTTGAAAGCGGTTCTCACGGCGCTGTTGAAGACTCCGGACGGATAGAGAACTGGGATCGAGTTTAAGGTACCGCGCCGCCGTCGACGCG
>JAHWKJ010000682.1 GCA_019347905.1 Planctomycetota bacterium | reverse complement strand
CTTCGAGCTGGTGAAGCACAAGCTGGGCACGATCCACATTCACGATCTGCGCAGCGATGCGTATCCGTGGGAGAAGCTGTACGGCCTGCTCAAGGGGGCGGGTTTTCAGGGCTGGACGCTGTTGGAAGAGGGCAAGGTTCCCGAAGATATCGTGGCGGCGATGCGGCAGAATCGCGAGCTGTGGGAGAAGCTTGCCGGCGACGCGGCGGCGTAGGACGCAGCGCCCACGGGGTCAGACCCCTTTGCGGACGCACGATGCAGAAAGGCTGGAAGCGGGTGAGCCGCAAAGGGGTCTGACCCCTTCCCGGAGCAAGCAAGGCTGCTTGCTCTACGCGGGCGGCCGCGGACCGTGGAACTGGTAGTACGTGCAGCGGATGCGGCCGTTGTACAGCTTGCGACGACGGTCGGCGCGGCGGCCGAACAACCGCTCAAAGCCATCGTGCGACGTCAGCACGTAAACGGACCACGTGTCGAGAGCGGCCAGCACGCGGCCCATCTCCCCGTACAGCGCTTCGACTTCGCGCAGCTCGCCGGAACGCTCTCCGTACGGCGGGTTCGTAATCACGCAGCCGTACTTGCGCCGCGACGACACATCGGCCAGCGCCCGCTGCTGAAAGTGAACGTCCGCCTCGACGCCGGCTTGGCGGGCGTGAAAGCGGGCCAGCTCCAGCGAGCGGGAATCGATGTCGGTGCCCTGGAGCGGTTCGTCCGATGCCGGTTGCTCGCCGGCGCGGGCTTCGTCGCGGGCCGCGGACCAGAGCGCGGCGGGAATGCGCGGCCAGTCCTCGGCGGCGAAGCGGCGGGCGATCCCCGGCGCGCGATTGCGTGCGATCAGCGCGGCTTCAATGGGAATCGTTCCGGTCCCGCAGAACGGATCGAGAAACGGCCGCCCCGGCCTCCAGAAGCTGAGCTCGACCAGGGCCGCCGCCAGCGTCTCTTTCAGCGGCGCCGGTCCGGAAACCGTGCGGTAGCCCCGCTTGTGCAGCGCATCGCCCGAACTGTCGAGACAGACGCTGACGGAGTCGTCCATGATCGACACGTCGATGGCGAACACAGGCCCCGTCTCCTCGAACCAGTCGCGGCGATGCGCCCGCTTCAGGTTCTCGACGATCGCCTTTTTCACCAGCCGCTGAATGTCCGGCGTGCTCATCAGCCGCGAGCGCGTCGCGCGCGCCCGCACCGGAAACGCGGCGTCGGCCGGCAGCCACTCGTTCCACGGCAGCTCGAGCGTGCGGTCGAACAACTCGCCGAAATCCTCCGCGTCGAAACGGCCCAGCTCGATCAGCACTCGACCGGCCGAACGCAAGTGCAGGTTCGTGCGGCACACGGCGCGCTCGTCGCCGCCGAACGTCACCCGCCCGTTGGTGACGGTCCGTTCGGTGAAGCCGAGCCGCTCCACTTGCCGGGCGACGACCGCTTCCAGCCCGAACGCGGTCGTGGCGACCAGCGTCAGCGGCGCTGTGTGGGCCGCAGGGCCCGCCGCCGGCTCAGCCGAGGGCGGCGGCGATGGCGTCGCGGACGATCGGGAATGCTTCGCTTTCATCGGCTGTGGGGACGACGGACAGCGGGAGTTGTGGGAGTTCTTCACCCGATCTCGCAGCGTAACGGCCTGCCGGCCGCGATTCGAGGCGGAACAAGAGCGCCGGTTCATCCACCCGCGTCGCGAAAGCTTCCCACTCCTCGATACGAGCGTCGGGGAAAGTCGCCTGCAATCTCTCGATCAAATGGCCGCGCTCGTCGTCAGCTCCTCCGGCGATCGCCACCGGCAACGGCCGCACGAGCAGGCGTTGTCGCAATTCGTCGATCGTGGCCGCCTTCACCGGGTGCACGATGTCGCCGGCGATTTCGGCCAGCGGGTCGAGCACGAAACGGCGGTACCACAGCGTCGGGTGCGGGACGGTGAGCCGGGGGTGGCCGATCACATCGTCGCCGTACAGCAGGAGATCCAGGTCCAGCGTCCGCGGCCCCCAGTGAATCCCGCGCACACGCCCGTGGCGGTGCTCGATCGTTTGCAACACGTCGAGCAGTTCGAGGGCGGCAAGTGACGTTTCCAGTTCGGCCGCCGCGTTAAGAAAGCCCGCGCCCGAGGCTTTACCCACAGGCTGCGTCCGATGAAGTGTGCTCACGCGGCCGACGCAAATCCTGCTGGTGCTGCCAAGCTCGCGAAGCGCGGCGGCGAACGTCTGCTCGACGTCGCCCACGTTGCCGCCCAGTGCCACAAACGCGCGAACCATGCGGCCACTATAACCGCTGCGGCCGACGCAGGGCAGCGGCGGAAACCGGCCACTACATGCCGTGGGCCTTCATTTCGCTATCGACCTTGCCCCACATGGCGTTGGTCTTGTCGCCCACGGCCGCGATGGCCGCAATCACGGCCATCAGGATGAATGCCAGCACCACGGCGTATTCAACGGCCGTGGCGGCGGAATCCGCCCGCAGAAACTTTGCCAGCCGCCGCCAGCGACTGCTCGGGGAATCGGGCGCTGCGCCGGTGGAAGGCCACAGAGCGCGGCCGATTTTGCGGAGGATGCTGGCCATGACTGCGATCCGGCTCCAGGAGAGTTCCCCGTGGGACTGGGGTGCGTTGTGCCTCAAACATAGGTCCGATTCCCGCAGGCGTCAAAACGTTTAGCCGCGACTCCGTTTAGCCGCGTCCCAACGGGACGCGGCTAAAACTCAAATGCGGGGTTCGGGCGGTTCACTCGACCTCGATCTTCGCCCACACCTGCTTCTGCCGGTCGCCGCGGATGCGCAGGTCTTCCAGCAGCGTGTCGATCTCGGCGGCCGGGAAGTTGTTGTACTTCTGACGCCCGCGACAGCGGATCTGCAGCCGCTTCTCGAAGCTGACCAGGTCCGGCGACAGATAGACCGTGTGCCGTTCGGCGCCGGAGGTGATGTGCATGACGGTGCGGTCGTCGGCCCCGTCGGCGATGCGG
>JAHWKJ010000137.1 GCA_019347905.1 Planctomycetota bacterium | reverse complement strand
GCTCCCCGCGAGGCTCATCGACAATGCGTCCCCGGCAGAACCCCTCACATTCCAGCCGAATCTCGCCGCCCGGATCGGCCACAGCAATGCGGCAGACGTACCTGGCGCTCCGCTTCTCGGACGGCACGCCGGCGAGCGCGACAACAAGCTTCTGATTGTTGGCGAGGTCGTTCGAAGGCTCGCCGGCGTAACGGGCCGAGTACACGCCGGGCGCACCGTCGAGCGAGTCGACCTCCAGTCCACTGTCTTCACCCAGTGTCCACTGCGAAACCTGCCGGGCGACTTCGGCGGCTTTCTTGCGGGCGTTCTCGGCAAAGGTTTCGCCATCTTCGACAACTTCGGGCAGAGCCGGAAACGCGTCCAGCCCGACGACTTCGATGCCGCGCCCCGCCAAGAGGTCGCGCATTTCGGCGCACTTCTTCGCGTTGCGGCTGGCCAGCACCAGCCGCGAGATGGCCTCGAGTCCGCTCATGCCGTCAAGATTCGGTCCGTTCGAAGGTCGAAAGGGTCGAAGGTCGAAAGGGCCAGGCAGGGAAGTCGTCGGCCGCCCTTCTCCGACCGGCCCTTTCGACCCTTTTGACCTTTGACCCCTTCGACGCTCACTTGTGCGTCATCGCCCACACGCCGTCCCAGCCGTTTTCCGGGGGATGGTCGCGGAGGTAACGGCAACGGGCGGCGAAGAGCTGTGACGGCTCATCGTCGCCAACCGCGTCTCTCGCGATCACAAACCGCTCCAGGGCCTCGTCCCAGCGGCCGGCCCGATACGCCCGCAGCCCCGACTGGAAGTGCCGCAGCATCGTCAATACGGCCGGGTCCACGTCGCCCTGTTTCGTCCCCAGCAACTCGTAAATGCGAATGGGCTGCTGCTTGCCGATGACGCGGACGAGGTCCAGCTCGCGGGTCAGAAACTCGTCGCCGATTTCGTCGCGCGTGTACTCGCTGATGACGACCGTCACGCCGTAGGACTTGCTGAGACCTTCGAGGCGACTGGCGACGTTCACTCCGTCGCCGATGCACGTGTAATCGAGCCGCTTCTCCGAGCCGATGTACCCGCTGATGACGTTTCCACTGCTGATGCCGATGCCGACGCCCATGGGCGCCAGCCCCTGGTGCTGGCGGCGACGGTTGAATTCGGCGAGCAGATCCTGCATGTGCAAGGCGGTGCGGCAGGCGCGGGCGGAGTTGTCGGGAAAGGAAATGGGCGCGCCGAAGACGGCCATGATCGCATCGCCGATGTACTTGTCGAGCGTGCCCTGCTCGGCAAACACCGCGTCGACCATCAAGGTGAAGTATTCGTTCAGGAGTTCCACGACTTCGGCCGCGTCCATCGCCTCGGTGAGCGCCGTGTAACCGCGGATGTCCGAAAACAAGATCGCGACGTTCTGCCGCACCCCGCCCAGCCGCGCCTCCTCTTCCTGCAGCACCTTCTGCGCCACCTCGGACCCCAGGTGCCGGTTGAGCGACGTGATCATCCGCTTCTGCCGCGTGATGTCTTCGACCACCGCCACCACGCCCTTCTGCTCGTGCTCGAAATCGAGCAGCGGCACGATGTGGTAGTTGACGGAGACGGTCCTTTTGCCCTGCGTCTGGAGCAGTGCGTCGGGGACGTAGACGCGTTTCGGCTCGGCATAGACGCGGTCGATGTTTTCGACGAACTCCGGGTTCGCGCCGTCGAACCATTCCGGGTAGGGCCGGTCGCGAAGCCAGGGTTCTTCGCGGCCGAACAAGCTGGCGGTATCGCCGTTGCATGTCACCAGGCGGCCATGCTCGTTCAGCGTGAAGACGAGCTGGTCGATGCTTTGGAGGATCGATTCCAGGTAGTTCCGCATTTCCAGCGTCTGCTGGAACAGCATCGAGTTCTCCAGGGCCACGGCTGCCTGTGCCGAAAAGGCCCCCATGATCTCCTGGTCTTCGGCCGTGAACCCGCCCCCGCGCTTGTTGACGAGCTGAGTCACGCCGATGACGTCGCCTTCCTTGTTGCGCAGCGGCGTGCACAAAATGCTGCGGGTGCGAAAGCCGGTCTTCTGGTCGATCTCGGGGTTGAACCGCGGGTCGTCGTAGGCGTCGTCGATGACCAGCGCCTCACCGCTGGACGCCACGTACCCCGCGATGCCCTGCCGCATGTCGAAGCGGATGTCGTCGGTCCCTTCGACCACTTTCGAGTACAGTTCGCCCCGTTCGCGATCCAGCAGAAACAGCGAGCAGCGTTCGGCATGGAGGATCTCCCGCGCCCGGAGCATGATCTGTTCGACCAGGCTCGTCGTATCCAGCTCCGACGCGAGACTCTTGGCCACGTCCAGCAGCACCTGGATCCGCAGCCGCGAACGCTCGCGCATCTGCCGGTCGCGGTCGGCCGCCTGCTGCACCCGCCACTTCTCGACGCCCACGGCCGCAAACACCGCCAGCGCCGTGAGAATCTCCAGATGCTGCTGGTCGAAGCCCGCGTACTCGCCGATCGTGTCCACGTACACGAAGCCCAGCATCTTGCCATCGTGGTACAGCGGCGCACAGATCGCCGAGCGAATGTCGAACTGCTCGATGCTGGTCGCCGCCGAAAACCGGACGTCGGCCACCGTATCGCTCACCAACAGCGCCTGCTTTTTGCGGACCGCCTCGTTAACGATCGAGCGGCTGACCTGCATCGGCTGGTCGTCGCGGCCGCGGTTCCGCGTGGCGCGGGTCCTTGCCGTCCCGCCCGACTCGTCGCGCAGCCAGACGCTGCCGCGCTGGGCCGGCAGATGCTCGAAGCTGAGGTCGAGCACCTTTTGCAACATTTCGTCCAGGTTGTCGCTGCGCAACAAGGCATTGCCCATCTCGTTGAACAGCTTGATCAGCCAGGCGACGGCTTTGACGCTGCGCGTGCCGATCGAATCGTCGTCGGAGGGGGCGTCCATTCCGGGCCGCAGCTTCGCCAGAATGGAGCTCGGCTCCTTCCCGGGCCGCGGCTCGCCCACCGACAGCGAAAAATCCTCGACGCTGATGGCCGCATTGATCTGCGGCGAGGAGCGGTCGGCGTCGCTTTCGCTGTCATCCAGCACGGCCCGCCGCCCGGCGGGCTGAGGCTCGGGCGCGCTTTGCCGAAACGTGAGCGGGACCGGCACCAGTCCGGGCGGCCCGAGCGTGATCTCGTCGCCGTCTTCGAGCCGCTTCCGCGAAGTGAGCTGCTCGTTGACGTACGTCCCGTTGGTGCTGCTGAGGTCGTTGACGGCCCAGCCGTCGTCTTCCCGCACGATCATGAAATGGGCGCGGGAGACGCCCTTGAGCGTGAGCGAGACGTCGCAGTTGCCGGCCCGACCGAAGACGGTCTTGGGCTTGTCCAGCGGAACCCGGACGGGACGACCTTCGCGAGTGTAACTGATCCAGGCCTTCGCCATATCGACCAACCGCCGGCAACCCGCTTCACGGCCCCAAAACGGGGGTCGGCGAAAAGCGCACCGGGATGCATGAACGATCCCGGATTCTAACACAACGCCCCGGCGGCTGCGCCTCTCCCGCAGATGCACACCTCGCGGACCTCGGCAGGCTTCACCATGTTCGCGGCCACGAACAGCAGAATTCCGCCGATGCAGGCCATGGGCACGATCTCCAGTTCCATTCAGACGGCGACCTTTTCTCGCGGCTGCACCTCGGGCTCCCTCACCCGCCGCGCAGTAGCGTGTGTGGGCCGGGAATTGACCTGCAGCGAGTCCCAGTCGATCACCAGGCGGCCTCCGGTGGCCTCATGCTGCCGGCCCCAACTCGTCAAGAGATCGAGGCAGGCGTGGTCGATAAAGTCCAGCCGCTCGAAATCCACGTGCAGCTCGAAGCCCCGCGGCACCCGCTCGAGTTCCGTCGCCAGTCGCGGGAGGCGAATGAAAGTCGCGGCGCCTTCCAGTGACAGCACGGCCTTGCCCGCGTGGGGTTCGACGCGAAGCCGCGTCTTCAGGTGCGAGAAGATGTAAAGCAGCTTCACACCCGAAAGCACGACGCCGACGATGATGCCTGTCAGCAAATCCTTAACGACAATGGTCCCCACCGTCGCCGCGTAGATGGCCAGTTCACCTTTCCCCAGCGCCCAAAACTGCTTGATGGCTTTGACATCGATCAGCTTGTAGCCGGTGTAGACCAGAATGGCTGCGAGGCTGGCCGTGGGGATCATCCGCAACAGAAATGCCAGTCCGGCGACAAAGATCAGCAGCCACAGTCCGTGCAGGATTGCAGACAACCGCGTCCGCGCCCCCGCGAGGACGTTGGTCGAGCTGCGGACGATCACGCCGGTCATCGGCAGCGCCCCCAACAATCCGCAGAGCATGTTGCCGGTGCCCTGGGCGCACAGTTCGCGGTCGTACTTCGTCCGGACTCCCTGGTGCATTTGATCGAGGGCCGTGGCGCACAGGAGCGTTTCGGCACTGGCCACGACAGCGATCACGAGCGCGCCCTGGAGCAACTCCAGCCACGGCGCGTCGGCCAGCCGCGTCAGCATCGAGAGCGTGGGAAAATCCAGCTCGGCCAGCAGATTGTCGGGGACTTCGATGTACAGCACCGGCAGCGCGAGTGCGGCGGCCACGGCCGTGGCCAAAACGACCGCCACCAGCGGCGCCGGCAGGATCTTGAGCCGTCGCGGGGCCAGAATCTGCCACAGGATGATGATCGCGATCGTCAGCAGTCCGATCTCCGCCGCGAGGCTGTGGTTCTTGAGCCGCCTCAGCAAGGTTTCCAGCGATTCGACAGCCGCCGCCTGCGATTGCACGGCCGGCGCCGCCTCTCCGCGCTCGAGGGTTTCGAGGGCGGAGCGGCTCGCCGCGACGGCGGCCTCGGCGGCATCGCGAATGGCCTGCGCTTTGGAGCCTGTGTGGGCCGCCCGGAACTGCTGAATCTCCGCCAGCGCCCGTTCGGTCTGGGCGACAAGCTCCCGCTGGTCGTCGAAGAACGCGGAGAGGCTGCCGGCGGTCTCCCCAGGCGGCTGGGCGGCGCTGGCGGCGGAGTCGCGGCCGACGCGCTCGGCGAGTTCCTCTTGCACGCTCGCCTGCTTGCGGTGCAACTCCCCGACAGTCCGCAGTTCCTTCGTGCGGAACTCGCGCTCCTCCCTCGTCCCGAAATGCGGCGCGGTTAGCCCCTTGCGCAACGCATCCGGAATCGTGATCAGGTTCTCGATCCCGCTCCCTCTCGGACGATCGTCGATCATCACGTGGAACTGGCTGGCGAAGATCAGCACGCCGATCCCCGCCAGCATGCCCTTGATGACCGCCGGCGAAACGGCACGAAACCACTGGCCCAGCCGCAGGCTGCCGGCCAGAAGCTGGAACGCCCCGGCGAAAAGCACAATGATGCCCAGCATCTCCAGGCCGAACCGCTGGATCATCTCGTACACGATGACGGTCAGCCCGGCCGCCGGACCGCTGACCTGCAAGGGCGAACCCGCCAAAGCACCAACGACCAGGCCGCCGATAATCCCGGTGATCAGCCCGGCCGCCACCGGCGCGCCCGAGGCGATGGCGATGCCCATGCACAAGGGCAGCGCGACGAGGAACACGACGACGGACGCGAGGAAATCCTGTTTCAGCGTCTCGGGCGAGAACGTTTCTCTGGTGGTCTTGGGGGCCGGCATGGGGGGAAAACCTTCAGCTTCGAGGGAGGCGGTCGAGGAGGCGCCTGAGCCGTCTGCTGGCGGGCGCGAAGGGGAAGGAACTTCAGGCGGAGGCGGCTCGGACCGGCAGCGGACTGGCCGCCAGCGCATCGTCGCCCAGTTCGCGAAACACCCCCTGCGACTGGTCGTACTCGAGTACCTGACCCGTCCCGATGTCGTAGTACCAGCCATAGATGTGCAGTTCGCCCATCGACAGCCGCGAAGCCACCTGCGGATGCGTGCTGAGATGATTCATCTGCACCAGCACGTTCTCTTCCGTGGCGGCCTTGAGCAGCTCGGCACCTTCCAGATTCTGGTGCTTGCGGCGGACGATCTGCCGCGTCGTCTCCAGGTAACGCAGCCAGGCCTTCAGGCCCGGCAGATCGTCCGGCACGTTGCCATCGAGCATGGCCTGCATCGCGCCGCACTGGGAATGGCCGCAGATCACGATGTGCCGCACGTTGAGCACCGCCAGCGCGTATTCGATCGTGGCGATTTCTCCACCAGCGGGGCCGCCATCCGGCGGGACGACGTTCCCGGCGTTTCGCACGAGAAACAAATCGCCCGGCTCGGTGCTCGTGATCTCGTTGGGATGGACGCGGGAATCGGAGCACGTGATGAACAGCGCCTCGGGGCGCTGGGTCCGAGCGGCCAGACGCTCGTAAAAGGCCTTCCGCCGCGGGAAATCCTGCGTCTGGAATTCGCGGACGCCGGTGATCAGTTTTTCCATCGCCATACCCTTTGTCTCAAGTTGAGGAATGGATGGTCCGGGACCTTCTCCGTTCTAATCAGCCGGCACGCGCTAGCGTCCGGTTCGCACGACGGGAACCGCGGGCTAGCGCCCGGCGGCTGATCTCACGAAGCGCTCTTCAGGAGCGCATGGAGCAGCGCCTCAGCCGGCTTCTAACAGCGCAGCGGGCAGCCGGCGCCGCCGCAAATGGGGCGGACCAGCAGAGAGAGTGGACCGGGAGCCGGCCGCGAGGCCGAGTACAGCCGCCCGGCAAGAGCACTCGCCGCCGTGTGGGCTTCGCACGAGCGATGCTCCCGCAGCCGGTGGGCCGCTTCGACCGATCGTGCCTCTTCGCGCTCGCCGGGAAGCTCCTCGACGGGAAGATTGCCGCTCGCTTCGCATTCCTGCGCCAGCCGAACCGGCGCGGCCAATGTGCTCCCCGCAGCGCTCCCCGCCGCCGCCTGCACGACGAGCGCGCTCGACAACAGCCACGTCAACGCCAATGACGGGCGGGTCGGCAAATACTGTGAAGCGGCGCTTCGCATGAACTGGGGGGGATGCGAAAAGTCGCACATCGGCAGGGTTTGCCCCGACAGCGCGGGGTGAAGGGTTATGAGTCTAGACAAAACCGCTCCGCAAGTCCAGACGGCGAGGATGTCGACTTTCGACCCCTGCGTGCTGGCGTTGCATTTCCCGCCGTCCGCGGCTGAGATAGGCGACAGCGGCCGAGCCACATCGTCGGGACGACCGTCATCCGGCCATACGGGGTCAGACCCTTTTGCGGCTCACCCGCCCGCCAATGTCGTATGTCGCGCGTCCGCAAAAGGATCTGACCCCTTCATCTGAACTTTCTCTCCTCCGCTTCAGGGAGCTTGCCCGATGGACCTGCTGAGTACGATTTCCGGCTCGCTGATGGAATCCTTCTTCCCCCAGGGCTGGGACCTCAAGAAGATCGATGCCTGCGTCGATCCCGATCCCTCGACGATCACCTCCGCACAGGAATGGTGGCATCCGGAATTCAAGCCGGTCCCCTGCGCGTCGCTGAGCGATTTCGAGACGATGATGGGCCACGAAATCGCCCTGCGCATCACCCGCTCGCAGCGCGATGGCGAGAAGCTCGTGCTCATCCTGCCGGTCGGGCCGATGGGCATGTACCGCTGGGTCGTGTACTTCCTCAAGGAATGGAACGTCGGCTGCGAGCACGTCTACGGCTTCAACATGGATGAATGGAGCGATGCCCGCGGCAACACCCTGGCGGGAAGCGCTCCCGGCTCCTTCCAGAATGCCATGGAAGCTGCCTTCTACGGCCCGTTGGGCGACCTGACGATCCCCGCGAACCAGCGGCACTTCGCCACCAAAGACGTGCTGCCGAGCTACGCCGAGAAGATCGAAACGCTGCGTGCGGACGGCGCGAAGCTGGCGGTGATCTTCGGCATCGGCCGCGTGTGCCACATCGCCTTCTGGGAGCCGCATTTCGCCGCGGAGTTCGACAGCGAGGACGACTGGCAGAGCCAGACGCACCGCATCGGAGCGAACCTGCACCCGCTGACGATCGAGCAGAACGCGATCACCAGCTTCAAGAGCCGCACGACGCTGGTGCCGGCCTATGCCAACACCATCGGGCCGGGATTGTTTCTGGGGGCCGACTGGATCATCGGCGGGGCCGACGGCACGCTGGGCCGCGGCATGATGTGGCAGGGCCTGAGCCTGTGGATGACGCTGCGTCACGAGCCGACGCCCTGGATCCCCTCCACCTACATGCCGACGCAGCCGGGCCGGTTGTTCTTCCTGGAAGATCTGGCCGGCCCGCTGGAAGCGGAATGCAACTGACGGGGCCCCTGAGAGTTTAGCCGCGGCCCAGCGGGCCGCGCGGCCCGCTGGGCCGCGGCTAAACGGTGAAGCCCTACGGCGCGAGTCGCACGGGTCGCATGGCGGCCACGATGATGACGTCGCTGCGCAGGTCGGGCCGGCGATAGCGGCGGCCGTATAAGCCCATCGATGCGCCCACGTAGCGGTCGAGGTCCAGCCCGGGCACGGCCTGCAGATACGCCAGCACGCGACCGTCGGGCGTGAGCAGCACGTGGCGCGGACCTCCGCCCGACGGCCCCACCGAACGCTGGATCACGCCGGCGCCATCGAACGGCCCGAATCCCGCGCGGTTTCCCCGCGGCGACGCCGGAGTTGGCGTCACAGGCTGCCGGGATTGTGGCTCCCCGGGCGCGTCAGCCACGGGCGGCAGCGGCACGATCTCCGATGGCGCGAGCATCACCGGCCCGGTGAGCGCACCCGGCGGTGCGGGTCGGCCTGGTGATGTCGCAGCCATCCAGCCGTTGTTGACGTCGACGGCGTTGGCGCCCGGCGTAGAACCGCGCGGCGCGAATGTCAGGCTGCCGCTGGCGGAAGCCATCGCGGCGGCCCCGGCATGAGGGCCGGCCGGCTTCTGCGCGTTCTGCTCGTGTTGCGTCTGCAGCGAGGAAAGTTGCGCCTCGCGACGTTCCGTCTCCGATGTCAGCCGCACGACGTCGTCCCACGTCGCTTTGCGTTTCCGGTAACGCTCGACCGCCTCGAGCCGCAGATCGATGTGCCCCGCCAGCGACGGCCCGGCCGCCGACGCCCGCAGCTCGCGGTATTCGGCTTCGAGCGCCTCGAAGTCCCAGCGCGAGATATCATCCTGGATCATGGCGCGGAACGTCGCATCGAGTGCTTCCAGACGCCCGCGGTCGGCGGCAAGGGCCTGCGGATCCGGTCCGGCCCGCCGTACCGCTGGTCCGTTGTCTGCTGAAATGCCGTCGGCAGACTGGCCCGATCCATTGGACAAACCGGAGTCGGTCGCCCGCGGCCCCGTCTGCGTAGCGGCGCCGCTTTCGCGCCGGGCGTTCGACGGGATTCGGTAGGGGTCGAGGTCGTGCTGCTGACGCACCGCGACATCGGCCGGAATCAGCGCGCGGCTGTCGATCCAGCGGAACTCGCCGCGCGGCGGCCGGATGCGGTACATGGGCGTTGGTCCGGAGCCAAGATCCACAGTCACTTCGCCCAGAATCTCGACTGTGTCCCCCGCCGAGAGGCGAATCTGCTCCACCTGGTGCGATCCATCCAGCGAACTGCCGACGCGCACGACGACATTGTTCTCCGTCAACTCGCCGCGCCCCGGTTCCGTGCGGCGGACGTAATCGGCCCGGATGAGGCTGAAGCTGCCCGCGGGCGGTGCGATCATCGCCCACCCGCCAGGATCGTGGCGGTGCACGCGCACGCGCGTCCCGCGCTCCAGGCGGCTCGTCGCGTAGTACGTGCGTCCCGGCCCGCAATGGGCGAGTGCTTCATCGACTTCGACGATGGCCTCATAGGGAAAGCGGCGATCCTGCCCGTCGGCAGCCACGGAGGAAAAGAGCGCAATCGCGACACCGGCGACGAACAGTCGCATGGCGGACTCCTGGAATCGCAATCCGGCGACCGGCGCACAAGGCGAATCGGCAGCCTGTGTGGCTGTGCCGCGCCGGCGCTGGAATATCGAGAGGTGCGAGAGAAACGAGAGGTGCGGCTAGATACCCGAATCGGCCCCGAAGCCGCAAGAGCGATTCCGAACCACGTCCCGAACGAGCCGTATCGCAAGGGGTCAGACCCCTTTGCGGCCAATGTCGCTCGCCATGGTCTGTATCGCTCGTCCGCAAAGGGGTCTGACCCCGTTCCACGGCGCTCCGCTTGGAATCCGCCCACAGACCGCCCACAATGGGAGGTTGAGGGTTGAGCATGAGGGTCGGCAGGTTCGTGGAGCGCTGATGCGGGGCCACGTCATCGGATTGCTGGTTTTTTCGATAATCGCGTGGCTGGCGGCGATTCCGGCGGCCGGCGCGGGGAACGACGCTGCGCGCGAAAACTCGGCGGGCGAGGCGGGCGAGGCGCGGGCGGTGGATTTCGGCCGCGAAATCCAGCCGCTCCTGGCGCGGCGCTGCTTCGCCTGCCACGGCCCGGACAAGAACGAAGGCGGACTGCGGCTCAACCGGCGGGAGACGGCCCTCGGCGAGATCGACTCCGGCAACCGGGCGGTCGTGCCGGGCAAGCCGGACGCAAGTGCTTTGATCGAGCGGATACGCGAGACGGACGAGTCGCTTCGCATGCCGCCCGAGGGGGAGCCGCTCTCGCCGAAGGAAATCGAGCTGTTCCGCCGCTGGATCGCCGCCGGCGCCGAGTGGGAACAGCACTGGGCGTTCGTGCCTGCGAAGAGGCAAGCAATTCCCGCGGTTCAAAATACGAAGTGGGTGCGGAATGCGGTCGACGCGTTCATCCTCGCACGGCTGGAAGCGGCGGGACTTGAGCCGGCCCCGCCCGCGGACAAGCCGGCCCTCCTGCGGCGAGTGTACTTCGACCTCGTCGGCCTGCCGCCGGCGCTGGACGAAGTCGAGGCGTTTGTCGCGGACGAATCGCCCAACGCTTACGAGCAGGTCGTGGATCGGCTGCTGGCCAGCCCGCACTACGGCGAGAAATGGGGCCGGCACTGGCTCGACCTCGTGCGCTACGCCGAAACCAACAGCTACGAACGCGACGGCCTGAAGCCCAACGCCTGGCGGTACCGCGATTACGTGATCCGGTCGTTCAACGCAGACAAGCCCTACGACCGCTTCATTCTCGAACAACTCGCGGGCGACGAACTGCCGGACGCGGACCGCGGGACGATCATCGCCACCGGCTATTACCGGCTGGGCCTGTGGGACGACGAGCCGGTCGATCCCGTGCAGGCGTACTACGACGAGATGGACGATATCGTCCGCACGACCGGCGAGGTGTTTCTGGGGCTGACGATCGGCTGCGCCCGCTGCCACGATCACAAGATCGATCCGATCCCGCAGTCCGACTATTACCGGATGCTGGCGTTCTTCCACGATCTCGACACCTACGGCGTCCGCAGCGATCAGCTTTCCAACAATCAGACCGACATCTCGCCGCCGGAACTGGCCGCCGCCCACCAGGAGCTGGCGCGGAAGAAAGGGGCGCTGCGCGAGCAGATGCTGACGATCGAGCAGGCGGCGATCGTCAAGATGCCCGCGCCCGACCAGCGGAAAACCGAAGGCCCGGAGCGCGAGCAGGTCCTCGCTGCGACGCTGCACGAATATCTCTCGGCCGAGCAGTCGGAGCAGTACAGAACGCTCAAGCAGAGCTTTGAAGAGCTGGAGCGGGTGAAGCTGCCGCCGCGCGAGATGGCGCTGTCGGTCAACAAGAACCGCGTGCCTCCGCCGCCAACGCACGTGCTGTTGCGCGGCAATGCTCACGCACACGGCGACCGCGTCGAGCCGGGTTATCCCACCCTGTTTTCCATGCCGGACCCGCAGATTCCGCCCGCGCCCGAAGGGGCCGGTGCGGCCGGCCGCCGGATTGTCCTGGCCCGCTGGATCGCCTCGCCGGAGAACATGCTGACAGCCCGCGTGCTGGCGAATCGCCTGTGGCAGTTCCATTTCGGCCGCGGGCTGGTGCGCTCGTCGAACAACTTCGGCCAGCTCGGCGACCGCCCGACGCATCCGGCGTTGCTCGACTGGCTCGCGAGCGAGTTGGCGGATGTGCCGGGAAGCCCACGGGTTGCAACCCGTGGGCTTGGCTGGTCGCTCAAGCGCATGC
>JAHWKJ010000001.1 GCA_019347905.1 Planctomycetota bacterium | reverse complement strand
TGGCGAAGAACAGGGCCTGATCGACGGTCGCATAGAACTGGTTCTGCGGTTCGCCCGCAGCCCCGCCGAACAAGCTCGTGAACAGCGCGACGTTAGCCTTCAACTTATCGTAGACGGCTCGCTCGATGACGGCGTCGCGGGCGGCACGGACGGCGGGATCGCTTTCGGCAGCTTCTTTCGCCTTGGGATCCTTCTTGTCCAGTTCCGCCGTCGACGCCGCCCGCTGACGCTCGACCAGCCCCGTCGCCTGCAGAGTGCTCCAGGCAAGCTGCTCGGGTGTCAGCGCCCGCAGGGGAGCAACGGCGGCCCGGCCAGTCCAATGTTCAGCGAGCTCTTCCCACGCTTTGTCGGCGGCGGCTCGGGCGTCGCCGGTGCGCTGTTGAAGCGAGGCATGCTGAGCCCGCGCCCGTTCGACCTGGGCCTTGAGCGGTTCGACCTGCGCCGTGAGCTTCTCAAATGCGGCCTGCACCGCATCACGCTGCGTCTGGGCCTCGCGGACCTGCGCCTGGTGAGTGGCGAGCGCCTTTTCCAGTTCGGCCGCACTCGCGCCGACACTGGCGGCACGGGCTTCGAGGATCGTTGCAGCCTGCTTGAGCTCGGCCTCGCCAGACAGCTTTTCGAGTGCGGAGGCGGTCGCGGAAGAGGCGGCCGCCAAGGCACCGGCCGCCTCACGTTCCGCCGCCAGCTTCGCCGTCGTTTGCTGAACGGCCGTCGTCGATGCCTCCAGTCGCTGCTTCGCTTCGGTCAGCGCCTGCTCGCGCTGCGCGCGTTCTGTGGATAGCGCGGCCAGTTGTGCGGCCTGCGGTTCGAGCTGCTTCGTCAGCGCCGCCAGCTCGACAGCGGCAGCACTCTCGGCGGCGGCAAGCTCCCCATACTCGACAAGTGCAGCGGCGGCGTCAACGCGCAATTCCGCCAGGTTTGCCAAGGTCTCGCGCCGCTTGCGCTCCGTCTCCACCGCCACGAACTGCCGGTCGGCCTCGGCGACGGCGGCCTGTGCGGGCGGCAGCTTCGCGTTCGACTCCGCAATCGTCTTCTCAACCGCGCCGACCTTCGCGACCGCGCCGGCGGCGGCCGTTTCGCGCTCGCCAGCCGTCTTTTCCAGTGCCGCCACTTCCGCCGCCAGTTTCGACGAGCGGCTCTCGATCAGCTTCACGGCCGCGGCCAACTCGGCATCGTCCGGCAGTTTGGCCAGCGCCTCGGCGGCCTTGCTCGAAGACGCCGACACCAGCCCCGCCAGTTCCCGCCGCGGCGCGAGCTGCTGCTGAATCTCGGCGAACGCCTTCTGCAGCGGCTCGGCGGCCTTCTTCGCCTCGGCCAGCGCCGCCGTCGACTTCGCCAGTTCCGCCGTCACTTCGGACAGCGTCTTGCGGGCGGCCGCCAGCGGTTCCGACGCCTGTTCCACCTGGGCCGCCGCCTGCTCCAGTTCCGCTTCCAGCCGCTCCTCTTCGGCCTGAAGCTCCGGCAATCGCGCCGCCAGGTCGGCGGCAGCGCCTGCCATCGTTGCCGGCAGCTCGACCGATCGCTGGTACACCTGCGTCAGCGCCAGCTCGCGCAATAGCGGCTTGATCTGGAAGCCGCCCGTGGCGAATTCGCTCGCGACCAGTTCCAGCACCTCAGGGTGCGACGGTGGGTTCTCGGGGTGCAACAGATCGACCGGCTCGACCAGACCGCGGCCCATCATCAGCGCCCACAGCCGGTTGGCGATGTTGCGATTGAAGGCCGCATTCGTCCCCTGCGACGCTTCTTCCGCCAGGCGAGCAAGCCGGCTGTACTTCGGCACCGGCCGCACGTCCTTCGCGGGCTTCACCGTGTACTCCTCGCCGGGCGGAAAGCTCGGCTCGTCGAGCTCCAGTCCCCCCGGCAGCCGCGGACGTGTGTCGCCCGCTTCGCCCGTAAAGACCGACTTGAAGCTGGCGTCGCCCTCCGCCTTCTCCGCGACGACGTTGGCCTTCAGCTTCGCATCCTTGAACAGCGACACGCGGTTGACGAACGCGAACAGCCCGTAGTAGTCGCGCTGCCGGTAGTTGTCGATCAGCGGATGATCGTGGCACTGCGCGCACTGCACGTCCTTGCCGAAGAAGATGCGGCCGACGTCGCGCGTCAGCAGGTTCGGCTCGCCGCGCTCCAGGTAGAACTTCGCCGCCGCGCGCTGTGCGGGATCGACGCCGTCGGCCGAGAGGATCTCGCGGGCGAGCACGTTCCACGGCTTGTCCTGGGCGAACGACTGGTGCAGGTAGTTCCACCAGTCCTCCTGCTTGACCTCGTTGCCGCCGCGGCGTTCCATCAGCATGACGTCGAATACGTCGGCCATGTGAATCGCATGCCGAGGATCGCCAAGTAGCCGGTCGACGAGCGCGGTCCGCTTCCCGGGTGAAGGATCATCGAGAAAAGCCCGGGCCTCGTCGGCTGACGGAATCGTGCCGACGAGATTCAGAGAACTGCGGCGAAGAAACGCGGCGTCGGTACACGGCTCCGCGACAGGCCCGAGACGAGCCGCTTCCATCAGCCGATCGATGCGCACGTGCAGCGGTTCGTCATCCGCAGCACGGCTCGTCCCACCCATCCCATGGCAGACAAGCAGCCCCACCGCCAGCAACGCGACGTGCCGGCAACGTGGCGAAAATGCGTTGGCGGTCTGGGCGGGAAACCGGTGCGACATCGTGCCGCCTCCTGGTTCTGTGGCTTGCGGTGGCGGGTTTTCCGGATGCGCTCTTTCCGGCCGGGGTGTGGCCGGTGTGACATCGGTGGGCGGACCATACGCATACCGCGACGCGGTCCCTTCCGCGAGCGGCACGCACGCATCCACTAGCGCTGATACGTTAGCACTCATTGCGGGCTGCGGTCAAGCGCCAAGCCGGCCGCTGACGCTTCCGGCTGTGCGACTCCGCTGCGTTCCGGTTGGGTCGCCATGCCCTTAGAATGGCCCGCATGAACGACATCCACGTACGCGCCGCGCAGCCGGACGACGCCCCGACGATCGTCGAGTTCAACCGGCGGCTCGCGCTGGAGTCGGAATCGATCGCGCTCCAGACCGCAACGCTCGCGGCGGGCGTGGCCGCGCTGCTCGCCGATGGCGGGAAGGGCCGGTACTTCGTGGCCTGCTCGAACGGGCGCGTGGTCGGGCAGCTCATGCACACCCGCGAATGGAGCGACTGGCGCAACGGCGACATCTGGTGGCTGCAGAGCGTGTACGTGGACGCCGACTACCGTCGCCGCGGCGTGTTCCGCAAGCTGTTCGAGCACCTGTACGGCGAAGCGCGCCGCGATCCCACGGTGGTGGGGCTGCGGCTGTACGTCGAAACGCACAACCGTCACGCCCGCGAGACCTACGCCTCGCTCGGCATGCGCGAGGCCGGCTACGACGTGATGGAGCAGTTTTTCAACCGATGACGTCCCAGCCAGTGTCACCCCACACATCGCGTCCCGGCGACGCCCGTCCCGGCGCCCGAGCCGAGTCGCATCTGCCGTTCCACGACGGCGAAGGCCCCCTGCGGCTGTTCTGGGGCGATCTGCACAACCACAACGCCGTCGGCTACGCGAAGGGCTCGCTGGAGCGTTCGATCGACCTCGCCCGCGAGCACCTCGATTTCTTCGCCTTCACCGGTCACGCCTCGTGGCACGACCTGCCGGTGATGCCGGGCGAGCGGCATCTGAAGTGGGTCCGCGGCTTCGAGGTCCATACAGAGCACTGGCCGAAGACCCGCCGGCTGATTCGCGAGGCGAACGATGAATCGTTCGTGGCGTTTGCCGGCTACGAATGGCATTCCAGCGAGTTCGGCGATTACTGCGTGATCTTTCCCGGCGACGACAACCCGCTGTTTCTGCCGGACCACGCCGACAAGCTGCTCGAATTCGCCGCCGTGCGCGGGGCTCTGGCCATTCCGCACCACGTCGCCTATCGGCAGGGCTGGCGCGGGGCCAACTGGCAGCACTACCGGTCCGCGGTGTCGCCGGTGGTGGAGATCTTCTCCGAGCACGGCTGCACCGAGAGCGACCGGGCGCCCTTCCCGATGATCCGCCACAGCAACGGCGGACGCTGGACCGCCAACACGATCTCGCGGCAACTTCAGCGCGGGCTGCGGTTCGGCTTTGTGGCCTCCAGCGACGATCATCTCGGGTATCCGGGCGCCTACGGGGAAGGCGTGCTTGGCGTGTGGGCGGAGGAACTTTCGCGCGAAGCGATCCTCGCGGCGATCCGCGAGCGGCGCACGTACGCGGCCACCGGCGAACGGATCGTGCTGGAAGTCGCCGTCAACGGGCGGCCCATGGGAGCGGAGCTGCCGCTTTCCGACGACCGGGAGATTGATGTCCGAGTCGAAGCGCCGGATTCGATCGAGACGGTGGAGCTTGTGCGGAGCGGCCGCGTGATCGAACGCCATTTCCCCGAAGACGATGCGGAGCCGCCGCGGCTGCCGGGCCGCGTCCGCTGCCGGCTGCAATTTGGCTGGGGTCCGTGGGCGGATCTCGCGCTGGGGCGGATCTGCGACTGGAACCTGACGGTGCGGATCGCCGGCGGCCGCATCGAGCGCGCGTGGCCCTGCTTCCAGGCGGCTCCGTTCGACGAGGACCGCCGCGACAGGTTGCGGCTCGTTTCCGAGCGCGAGGCGTCGCTGCAGTCTTCAACGACGCGGGTCGGCGCGTTCGGCGAAGATCCCACGAAGTCGGTGACGTTCGAGTTCGACGCCGCGGCGGACGCACAGCTCGAGGTCGAGCTGGTTTCGCCGGTGAACCGCACGATCCGCGCGCCGCTGGCCGAACTGCTGGAGGGCAATGTCGTCGAATTCACCGGCCCGTTCACCAGCGAGAGCCTGATCGTCGGCCGTTTGGTCGGCCCGGCCGAATGCGAAGCCCGGCTGCGCTGGCACGACCGCGGCAGCGTGCCGGACTGGTATTATGTCCGCGTCCGCCTGCACAACGGCCATATGGCCTGGTCCAGCCCCGTGTGGGTGGGCTGAGAGCCCGCTGAAAAAATCGGGCGTCCGCAGAATCCCTCGGCTGCTCCACAGATTTGAAACACAGAGGGACAGAGGTCCCAGCGCGGCCTCGCTAAAGCTCGGCCCCAACCAGATTGAACAGGAGACAACGGAGATAACGAAGGCTCGGCATCGAATCATTCAGATCCATCCTGCTCCGTTTCCTTCGTTTGCTCCTGTTCAAATCCGACTCGCCCTCCGCAGTTCGCATGTGCCTGCCGAAGTCACCCGACGAAGAGATTCCTGCGCCGTCCTCCGAGGCGGAACGCGCTCGGGCGGGTAACGAGGGGCCTGCGCTCCACCGGCACCTGGGCTTTATTGCACTCACCTTCTACGGCGTGGGGGACATTCTCGGCGCGGGGATCTATGCGCTCGTGGGCGAAGTCGCCGGGGCGGCCGGGACGTGGAGTTGGCTATCGTTTCTGGTCGCGATGTGCGTGGCGGCGCTGAGCGGCCTCACATACGCGGAGTTCGCCCGGCGGTACCCGCGCAGTGCCGGTGCCGCACTGTTCTGCCACGTGGCGTTCCGCCGCCGCTGGCTGCCGCTCCTCGTCGGCTGGCTCGTGTTCTGCTCGGGCGTGGTCTCGATGTCGGCGGTCTCGCACGCCTTCGCCCGCCACGTGGCGGAGCTGCTGCCGCTGGTTCCTCACCAGGCCGCCGTCGCCGTCTTCCTGCTGATCGCGACTGCGTTCTCGTTCTGGGGCATCCAGCAGTCTTCGCTGGCGAACATCGTCTGCACGTCGATCGAGGCCAGCGGCCTGTTGCTCGTGATCGTCGCCGGGACGATCTTTCTCGCCGGAAACGACCCCGCCGCCGCTCCAGCCGCGCAAGTTGCGGGAGCCGCGGCGGCCCCGGGGAACGCCGCCGCGGGCTTCGGTGCGCTGGCCGTGCTAAATGGCGCCGCGCTGGCCTTCTTTGCCTTCATCGGCTTCGAAGACATGGTGAACGTCGCCGAAGAGGTCCGCGACCCCGAAAAGAACTACCCTAAAGCCATCCTGACGGCGCTCGTCATTGCGGCAGGCCTCTACGTCGCGGTGACGCTCGTCGCCACAGCGGTCGTGCCTCCGGCGGAGCTGGCCGCGACGGGAGCGCCGCTGGTGGAGGTCGTCCGCCGCGCCGCACCGCAGGTTCCCTCACGGCTGTTCGCGCTGGTGGCGCTGTTCGCCGTCGCCAACACGGGCCTGCTGAACGCGGTGATGGCGTCGCGACTTCTGTACGGCATGTCGCGCCAGCACCTCCTGCCGGCATGGCTGGGCGCCGTCCACCCGATTCGCCGCACACCGCACCGCGCCGTGCTGGCCGTGCTCGCGGTCGCCTGCGCCCTCGCCTTCTCCGGCACACTGGCTGCCCTCGCCCAAACCACCAGCCTCTTGCTGCTGACAGTCTTCACCACAGTCAACGCCGCCCTGCTCACCCTGCGCCTGCGCGAAGGCCGCCCCCCGGAAGGCTTCAGCGTCCCGCTCCCCGTCCCCATCGCCGGCATCGCCGCCTGCCTGGGCCTGATGGCCTTCGTCAAACGGGGCGCTTGGGTGACGGCGGCGGCACTATTCGCAATCGGCCTCGTGGTGATCGCGGGCGACTGGCTGCTGCGGCGAAAGCGAGCCGCCGGACTCACGCCGTAACGGCGATTGACCTAGACAGCCACTTCTTTGTTAACGGAGCAGTTCCGGCGGACGTGGAGAATTGTACTGATTGGCCTCCTCGCCGTGCCGACTCATTCACCTCAGGGTTTCGTCCTGGAACCGATCCGCTCTGATGCGTTTCAGGAACTGCTTGATCAATTCGTGCCCTTTGCGGGTCTGCCGGATGGCCAACGATAGGCGGCCAGCGACGGGCGTGATGCTCGCACTGCCGCCCGGACTCCATGACCCCGGCAGCACGACGGACTTGATTTGCCGAGTGATCGTCTCGAATTCTACGACGGGATTGCCGTCCTTGACCGATGCGACGAGATCGGCAACTGGATAGGTTCTTGTCATCATGGCATCCGCGAGCTCCCCATCGCTGGTGATCTTCAGCACCTCGTGCTCCACGTCGTAAGTGAGGTTCAGTGGGGCAAGCAACTGATCAAGGGCTTTGCCGAATCTCAGACCATTGACCTTGAAGCTCATCGGCGTATCAGGAGTCAGACCGGCGTCGTTCAAGGCACGGTCATCGATGACACAGTTGATGTCGACCATTTCGACAAGACCGCTCACGATCTGCCGGAATGGCTGTCGCGAGGCCTCGAACGAGACTGGCTGCTCTAACGCTTCAAAGATGCGGTGGTTCTCGTCTTGCTGTCGCGCGTCCGCTCTCGTCGACAACCACGCATTGATCGACCCGGTGAGGTTCAATCTGTCGGGAAATATTTCGGGATCTAGGCAGCACCCAAATGGGCACGGCGGATGGCGCTTCCAGAACTCGTCCATGTCGACGGCGCTGACTTGCAGGCTCACCATCTCCGCAAACTTCGGGACGGCGCAGACGATGAGCGTGTTTGTCGCCACATCGGCAACCACAATCGCCGGTGCCTCGGAACTTGCGTCGGGTGAATAGGAACTGCCGTCAACATGACCAAATTGCTCCCGAAGCTTCACTGCGGCCGACGTTACCTCGATATGTTTCAGCCGGAAAATGCTGACGACGCGCTCCATCTGGTTGGCCGTATGCGTCGTGCCGCGAGGCGTGGCTGCGAGGACGGCCGCGACCGTCATGGCATACAGAGTCATCACATGCATTGAACGGCCCTCCGTGCGATTGCCAAAAAAGGTGCGGCGAATTGAAGCACCCGATGGCGGCTCTGTCGATAGCGCCTTTGCGGCTCCGACACCATTTCCATCCGAGATCGCGTACGATGCGCGGCTGCTCAGACTCACTTTCGGCGGCGGGTTGACCGCGTGTTGGAAGCTCGCAACATTGGGCGGTCATCCGCGACAATGAACCTGAAGGACATGTCTCTGTCGTCGGCGTTTCGCCCGAGGAATTGCGGGACGCCGTAACGGAGCGCGGCCGATTTCCACGGTGAATTGAATGAACGATGCCGCCAGCCGTCACGCCGAGCAGATGCTCCATGCGCTCGCCGCCGCCAATGGCCGGCTGATCGAATTGGCCGGCGAGTTGCGGCGGCGGAGCGATGTGGCCGAAGTGTCGCGCCGCATCGACTGCCGGCGCTACGAACAGCGAACGGTGGTTGAGGGCTACGTCGATGCGGAACTCGTTTCCGGTCATGCGGTGTCCTGGTGGCTGGAAGCGGGCCGCCGGGACGACGGCTGGATGATTGAGACCGCCGTTCTCCGTACCACCGCGGAGGGGCAGGAGACGCTGATCGAGTTCCCAGTGCGCTCGTGCGAAACGTTCGCCGAGTTCCTCGACCAGCTTGATACGGCCACGTTGGAACTCACCGGCTCGCTATCGGCGATTGATCTGCCCGAAGCCGTCGCCGTGGGACGCGCGTGATGCCGTGGCGAAGAAGCGGGACCCGTGAATCCATTGACAGGCGCGAATCGCCTGTGCATCCTCGCGTATATCGTCTCCCACATTTTCGACGAATGCATGGCAAAGCATATGGCACGCGGCGAAGCGAACGGCGGGGCGTTGAAGCAAGCGGTGAAAGAGGCGCTGAACGAAGCGTTTCTGGAACAGCGGGAGCTCTTGCGCGATCTGTTTGCGGAGGCGATCGAAGATCTCGCCCTCGGTGAAGCGATTCGTGAAGGCCGAAAGACGAAGGCAGCGACACGGAAGGAAGTCTTCGGCGTCCTCGAAGGGAAGCCATGAGGACTAGCTTCCGGAAGAGCTTTCTCCGGGATCTCAAGAAGGTGAAGAGCCGGGCGATCCTCAAGCGGGTACGGCAGGCGATCGAAGAAGTCGAGTCCGCCGCGACGCTTGCAGAACTCGCCGATCTTACGAAGCTCGCCGGTTCGATCGACTGCTACCGCATTCGCATCGGCGACTACCGCCTTGGCGTTGTGGTGGAAGGCGATCTCGTCGAGTTCGTTCGCTGCCTTCCTCGCCGCGATCTCTATCGATTCTTCCCGTAACGCCGTGGCAGGGCGACGTCCCACGGCGAGCCGCTCGCGTCACCGCGCAAGATGGCACTGGCGGTCGCAATCTGCCAAGCTGTGGGCATGCTCCCGGCGTGCGGCGGGAGAGGAGTCTGTCCCTCGACGGTGGAGAGACACGCATGATTTTGAGCGATGGATGGTTCGCGAATCCGACAAGCAAGGCGGGCCGCTGCAGTCCGCGTCGCGGTTGCGCCTGGCGGATGCAGTTCGTCCTGGCTGCGCTGCTGGGAGCGGCGGTCACGGGAAACGCGTTGGGTGGGCAGGCGAACAGCCTGATGGATATCTCCGCGGACGGAAAGCTGCTGGCCTGCGCGAACCGCGATAGTGGCAGCGTGACGGTCGTCGATCTCGCCACGCATACCAAGCTGCGGGAAATCCAGGTCGGGAAGAAGCCGGAGGGGCTGTCGTTTCTGGGGGACACGCACCGGCTGGCGGTGGCGGTGTATGGCGATGATGTGGTGCACATTCTCAATGCGGATGCCGGGACGCGCGAGCGGTCGATCGACGTCTTCGATGAACCCTATGCCGTTGTCAGTACCGCCGATGGCGGGCGGATCTATGTCACGCTGGAGTATCCGGGACAGATCGTGGAGATCGATCCCGTCGAAGGCCACGTCGTCCGCACGTTCGATGCCGGGCGATTCCCCCGCGGCATTGCGCTCGCGCCCGATGAGTCGCGGCTGTACTACTGCGAGTACTTCACGGCGGTTGTGCGGGTGATCGACCTGAAGGACGGGCAGACGGTCGACGAATGGACCGGCCCTGCGACCGATAACCTCGCGCGGCAGCTCGTCGTGCATCCGCGGCGGCCGAAGGTTTACCTGTCGCACATCCGCTCGAAAATCACCGCCGTCCACGGGGCCGGCTCGATCTTTCCGTACCTTGCGATCGTCGACACGCGGCCGGGCGAAGACCGCCGCCGCACGCGGATTCCCATGGACGCCTTTCGCGGGAACCTGGTGACGGCCAATCCGTGGGAGGTGGCCGTCTCGCCGGACGGGCGGCGGCTGTACATCGTGTTCGCCGGCACGAACGACATGTTCGCCTGCGACATCGTTGACGACGACTACCGCGAGGTCGCCGAGGCGGGGTACCTGCAACTGGGCAATAACCCGCGGGCCGTCCGCGTCGCGCCCGACGGCAACACCTTCTATGTCTATAACGCGCTCGACTTCAACGTCGTCGCCTACGACGCGAAGCAGTTGCGGCCGGTGGCGAGCGTTTCGGTGTGCGACTGCCCGCTCGACGAGGACGTGCTGGCGGGCAAGCGGCTGTTTTACTCGGCGCTGCAGCCGATGGTCAGCCGCCGCTGGATCTCGTGCTCGAGCTGCCACCCCGACGGCGACGCCGACGGCCGCACGTGGCACAATCCCGAAGGCCTGAGGAACACGCAGTCGCTGGCGGGCATGGCGTGGACACACCCGATCCACTGGTCGGCCGACCGCGATGAAGTGCAGGACTTCGAGCACACGATCCGGGGGCCGCTGATGCAGGGCCGCGGACTCATCCGCGGGAAGCTGAATGACTCGCTGGCAGAGCCGAACCGCGAGCTGTCGGCGGAGCTGGATGCCGTGGCCGCGTATGCCAACTCGCACGCGTTCCCGCTCAGCCCGCACGCGAAAGGGGGCCTGAGCGCCGCCGCCCACCGCGGCCGCGAACTCTTCTTCTCGAAAGAAACCCGCTGCGCGACCTGCCACGCGGGGCCGTTGTATACCGATTCGCGGCCGGACGCCGGCGGCGAGTTCGTGCTGCACGACGTGGGGACCGGCGGCGATGATCCGTCCGAGAAGATGGGGCCGAAGTACGACACGCCAACGCTGTTGGGCGTCTATCGCACCGCCCCGTATCTGCATCACGGCCGCGCCGTTACCTTGCGCGACGTGCTGACAACGTGCAACGCGGGAGACCGCCACGGGAAGACGAGCCACCTGAGCGACGCCGAGCTGGACGACCTCGTCGAGTTCCTCAAGTCGCTGCCGTTTGAGGACCCGGAGCCGGCGGCGCGGGAGGCGGGGCTGGTGAAGATCGAGCGATGAAGCCGCATCGCGGTTGAGGGTGGAGGATAGAAGATGGCGGATTCCCCTCGGCGCCATCCTCCATCCTCCATCCTCTATCCTCCATCCTCCTCCCTCCACCGCCGGTCTTTTCCGCACCGCGGGCAATTCGTATCATTCCCGCGCTTCCCTCGCCCATCCTCTCGTGCGCCATGCCTGCCGCTGCCGACGACGACTACTACAAGATCCTGGGCGTTTCGCGCGGGGCCTCCAGCGATGAGATTCGCAAGGCCCACCGCAAGCTGTCGCGCCAGTATCACCCGGATAAGAACCCTGGCGATACCGCGGCGGCCGAGCGGTTCAAGAAGATCCAGGAAGCCTACGAGATCCTGAGCGATCCCGAGAAGCGCGAGCAATTCGACCGCTACGGGGCCGCCTTCAAGGGTGGCGGTCAATGGGGGCAGGGGCCGTTCCAGTGGAAGACCAAGTGGTCGACCCGCGGCGCGCCCGGCGGAACGTCGGCCGAGTTCGACCTCAACGACATCCTCGGCGGCATGTTCGGCGGGATGGGCGGGCAGGCCGGTTTCGGGGGCGGACGCGGCGGGCCGCGGCCGATGCGGGGGCAGGACGTCGCGCTCGACATCCAAGTGCCCTTTCAGACCGCCGCCGAAGGCGGGAACCACTCGCTGGCCCTGGAGCGCGAGGGCCGCACCGAACGCATCAACGTCAAGATTCCGGCAGGCATCGACGACGGCAAGACGATCCGCCTCGCGGGCCAGGGGCAGCCGGGGCCGGGCGGGGGACCGGCGGGCGATCTCCTGCTCACCATCCGTGTCGCGCCGCACCCGTGGTTCCGCCGCGAGGGCAGCGACCTGTACGTCGACGTGCCGATTACGCCGTCCGAAGCGGTGCTGGGCGCGAAGGTCGAGGCGCCGACGCTGGGCGAAGGCAACGTGACAGTCACGGTCCCGCCCGCCTCCTCCAGCGGCCGCAAGCTGCGGCTGCGCGGCAAGGGCGTGACCGATGCGAAGACAGGCCAGCGGGGGGATCAATTCGTCGTTATCAAGATTGTGGTGCCGGCCCAGGCGGACGACGAGACGCAGCGTCTGTACCGGGAGCTTGCGGCCCGCTCGCCCGAGAATCCCCGGGCCGGTTTGTGGTAACAGTGCACGAGTCGGAAGCGTCAGCGCCTGGAGCGGCCGAAGTGAGCCGAGGGCGGCCTCGCGACGCTCGGCCGCAATCAAATGAACAGAACGCAACGGAGAACGAAGGCTCGGTTTGTAGTACAGACTGCCGGTGACAGAGGTGAAAGTGGTGACAGGGGTAAAAGGGTCCGTCAAGTTCCCGCTCGGCGTCGAGATCATCGCCCACCGCGGCGCTTCGCACGACGCGCCGGAGAACACGCTGGCCGCGATCGATCTCGCGTGGCGGCAGGAGGCGGACGCCGTCGAGATTGATGTCATGCTCACCCGCGATCGCCGGATCGTCGCCGTGCACGACGAGCGGCTGTTGCGGCTGGCGGGAACGGATGTGGCCGTCGCCGATCTGACGCTTGCGGAACTCAGGCGGCTGGACGTGGGCCGCTGGAAAGCCGCCGCGTTCGCGGGAGAGCGCGTCCCCACGCTGGAAGAAGTCCTCGATGTGGTGCCGCCGGGGCGAAGGCTGTTCGTCGAAATCAAGTGCGGCCTGTCGATCGTCTCGGAGCTTTGCGCCCTCCTCGCGCAGCGGCGGATGGCGGAGCAGGTCGTGCCGATCGGCTTTTCGCTCGAGACGATGCTGGCGGTCAAAGAGGCCCTGCCCGCATATACTGTCTGCCACGTTGTCGCGCGGCGTTTCGAGCATGGAAGCCTGCTGCCGAAGGCGGCCGATATCGTGCAGACGGCGAAGACGCCGGGCCTCGATGGCGTCGATCTGGGTGGTCCCGAGACGCTCGATGCCGAAGTGGTCGAGATGGCCCGCGCCGCGGGGCTGGAGGTCTACGTCTGGACCTGCAACAGCGGGGATGAGGCTTTGCGGCTGCGGGATCTGGGGGTGCATGGCATCACCACTGACCGTCCTGCACACCTGCGGTCGATCCTCGCCGCAGAGGCCCGTGCGGTCCCGCCGGCAGCGTGAATTGGAGCGCGCGGACGCCTTTGGGAAGCCGTCCTACGGTCTTTGGGCGCACGTGGTTGACATCTGCCCCGACGACGCGTCACTCAAGAGGTTTTAACCCGGATCACACGGATGCGCACGGATGGGCTGAAGTCCACACTACCGGGCGGTGGGCGAGAACTCTTCGAACGGCATGCCGAAGGTCTCGGCGACGGCGCGGTTCCGCACGCGGCCGGCGTGCATGTTGACGGCGGCCGCCAGACCCGGATCGGCGGCGCAGGCACCGGTCAGGCCGCGCTCGGCGAGCGACAGCGCGTAGGGGAACGTCACATTACAGAGCGCGTAGGTGCTCGTGCGGCCGACGGCCCCCGGCATGTTCGTGACGCAGTAGTGCACGATGCCGTCGATGATGTAGGTCGGCTCCGAGTGTGTCGTCGGGCGGCTGGTCTCGGTGCAGCCGCCCTGGTCGATCGCCACGTCGATGATCACCGCCCCCGGCTTCATGATCTTCAGGTCATCGGCCGTCACCAGCCGCGGCGCGAGTGCTCCGGGGATGAGTACGGCGCCGATCACCAGGTCCGCCAGTGCGAGTTGCTCACGGATGTTGTGCCGGTCGCTGAACAGTGTATTTACGTTGGCCGGCATGATGTCTTCGAGGTACCGCAGGCGGTCGACGTTGATGTCGAGGATGGCCACGTCGGCCTGGAAGCCGGCGGCGATGCGGGCCGCATTCTTGCCCACGACGCCCCCACCCAGAATGACAATGTGCGCGGGCGCCACGCCGGGGACGCCGCCCAGGAGGATGCCGCGGCCCTCCTGCGGGCGCTCCAGGTACTTCGCGCCTTCCTGGATGCTCATGCGGCCGGCGACTTCGCTCATCGGCGTCAGGCACGGCAAGTCCCCATGAGGCCCACGCAGCGTCTCGTAGGCCAGCGCCGTCACGCCCGTCTCCAGCACGCGGCGGGTCAATGCTTCGTCGGCGGCGAAGTGGAAATACGTGAACAGCATCTGCCCGGCGCGGAGCAGCGGCCACTCCGCACCTAGCGGCTCCTTGACCTTGATGACGAGTTCGGCCTCGGCAAAGATCTGCTGTGCGGAATCGACGATCTCGGCGCCGTTTTGTGCGTACAGCTCGTCGGGGATGCCGCTGCCGAGGCCGGCGCCGCGCTCGACCAGCACGCGATGGCCGGCCTGCGTCAGCTCTTCAGCGCCGACGGGGATGAGCGCCACGCGGTATTCGTCCTGCTTGATCTCGCGGGGCACGCCGACGATCATCGGGGCTTCCTTAGGTCGAGACGGAGGGTCGAGAGTCGAGAGCCGGAGGCGCCAGCGCCCGGAGCCGTTTTCGACAATCTATGCCGTTTAGCCGCGACTCGCCAGAGGAGCGCTCTGGAGCGAGTCGTCCCGAAGCGCTCCTCTGGCGAGTCGCGGCTAAACGTCTCGAAGTCTGAATGACGAAAATGGCGACTCATGGGTGATATGGCCGAGACTTTCGGCGAGTGGGAGCGTGAATCGGCCGCGCGGCTGATCGAGCTGGCGTTGGCGGAAGATCTCGGCGCAGCGGGCGATCTGACGTCGCAGGCGCTGATCGAACCCGGCCGCCGCGCGGAGATACTGGTGGTGGCGCGTGCGCGAGGGGTGCTCTCGGGCGGGCCGGTCGCTGAACTCGTGTTCGAACGGCTCGATCCCCACGTCGAATGGCGGCCGAAGCTTCCTGACGGCTCGACACTCAAGCCGGGCGACGTGGTGGCGTCGGTGGCGGGGCCGTTGCGCTCGCTGCTGGCGGGCGAGCGGACGGCGCTCAACTTTCTCACGCACCTCAGCGGCATCGCCACACTGACCCGGGCGTTTGTCGACGCCGTTGACGGCACCAGTGCCACGATCCTCGATACGCGCAAGACGCTGCCGGGTGGGCGGGCGCTGGCCAAGTACGCCGTGCGCTGCGGCGGCGGATGCAATCACCGCCTGGGGCTGTTCGACGGCTGCCTGATCAAAGACAACCACCTGTCGGCGTGGGCGGAGGGCGACGCGCAGCGTAGCATTGCCGCGGCCGTCCGCCGCGCGCGCGACGCGTTGGCGAAGGGGTCAGACCCCTTTGCGGAGGAGCGGTTGTCCCAAGGTTTACGTCGCACGCCCGCAAAGGGGTCTGACCCCGTTGGCATGACGGTCGAAGTCGAGGTGGATTCGCTCGCGCAGCTTCGGGACGCGCTGGAGGGCGAACCGGACATCGTCCTCCTGGACAACATGCCGCCGGACATGCTGCGCGAAGCGGCGCGGCTTCGCGACGCCCAGGCCCCGCACGTCCTGCTGGAGGCTTCCGGCGGCGTGACGCTGGAAACGGTGCGGGATATCGCCGAATGCGGCGTGGAGCGGATCAGCGTGGGTGCGCTCACTCATTCCGCGCCCGCACTCGACCTGGCGTTTGACTGGCGCGGGGAGTCGGCGAGTGAGGATGGAGGATAGAGAATGGAGGATGGCGCAGAACCACAGCCGGCCATCCTCTATCTTCCATCCTCCATCCTCTCTGCCTCCACCGCTCAGTCCCACTCATCCAGCACGTGCTGAACCGGGGGTATGCTTGCTGCGTCGGCCGCATTGTCATGCGGCGAGGCGACTGAGCCGTCGGCCTCGCTCAGTTGCGACGGCGGCTGCTGTGACGCGGCCTGTGTCCGCAGCAGGTTCCTCAGCTTCCGCAAGAGTTCCTCGCGCGAGAAGCCGGTCTTGATCAGGTATTCGTTGGCCCCGGCGCGAATCGCGGCCACGACGGTCGGCCGCGTCGCGTCGCTGGAAAGCACGATGGTGCGGACGTCGCGCAGCGCCGGATGGGTATGGAACGCGTGCAGCGTCGTCAGGCCGTCCCAGCCCGGCATCTGAATGTCGATGATCGCGACGTGCGGCCGACTCTTCAGCGCCCGGAAGTAGCCTTCGGCCCCGTCGGCCGCCGTCTCGACTTCAAAGTCGTTCTTGAGCAGTCCCGAGATCAGGCTGCGAAACAGCGGCTCGTCATCAATGACCAGCACGCGGGGACGTTCGGCCGCCGCGGCGCCGGGCGAAGCATCAACCATGGCTGGCAGACTCCTTCTCAAACCTGTCCACTTCGGTCGGCAGCGGCTGCTGGGCGTCGAACAAGTCATTCAGCGTCTCCAACACTTCGCGGCCGCGCGGCGTCAGCCGCACCGGCTGCTCGGCCGGTTTGCGCGGCGCCGGCTCGACATCGTTCGACATGCCGCGGTCGAGCAGAGGAGCGGTCGAAGTCATGGCAGCGGTCAGCGTTCAGCGTGCAGCGGTCAGCGGTCAGCGATTGAGAGGGTCGGTGGGTGACCGGTAAAGCTGAGAGTTGATCGCTGACCGCTGACAGCGTGGAGTTCGCAGGGAGTCTAGGTCACGGCATCGAGCGGCGCGGCGGCCGAAGGCGTCATTTGCCCGGCAGACGCACCGCGCCCGTCCAGTCCGGCGGCGCGACCCGCTGATGCCGCAGAATCTGCATTCCGAGAAAGTCCTGCGCGTGATCCGAAGGCGGCAAGACGTGCAGGCGGCGGTAGGCTTCGTCCCAGCGTCCGGCAATGAAGTGCTCGACGGCTTCCTCGTACAGTGCGAGGTGCTCGTCGGAGAGTTCGGGGAACTCGTCTTCCGGCGGCAACAGCTCGCACACGGTCAGCGGCGTCTCCAGGCCCCACGGAATGACGCGGGCGAGCCGACGGACGCGGCCCTCCGATTTGTCGAGCCGCTCCCGCGCGATCTTCGCCGTCGCCTCGTCGAGCAGGATCGAAACGCCAAGCTGCCGCGTCGCACTTTCCAGCCGGCTGGCGAGGTTCGCCACGGGACCAAATACCGTCACCTTCACCTGGTCGCGCGTGCCAATCTTTCCGGCGACGCTGCGGCCGTGCGCAATGCCGATACCGGCGCGGAAATCGGCCAGCGGATGGTTGCGGATGCGTGCGAATTCGGCGAAGGCGCGGCGAATGCCCAGTGCTGCCCGGCAGGCGTCGAGCGGCGCCTCCTCTGAGGAGAATGGCCAGCCCCAGAAACCCAGTGCCGCATCGCCCTGAAAATCGCCCGTCACGCCGCGGTGCCGGCGGATGTTTTCCGTCATGACTTCCAGCGCGCGGCTGACGCGCTCCAGCAGGCCGATCAGATCGCCGGCCGATTCCTCCGCGTGCGCGCTGAAGCCCCGCAGGTCGCAGAACAGCACCGTCAGGTCACACTCGCGCGGCTCCAGCAGGTCGCTGTCGATGTCGTCTCCCAGCGCGGCGAGCACGGGCGGGGCGAAGAACTGCCGGAACGCCGACTGCCGCCGCTCCAGCGTGTTGACGCGGGCGACCGCGCTGATAATCTCGGCCACGAGTTCCGTGAATTTCACGTCAGGTTCGAGAGCGACTTCCCGGCCGGCCGTCGATTCGAGCGTTTCGATTTCCTCCAGCCGCCCGGCGACGTACAGGCCCCACTCGTCGGCCGGCGCCTGCCCCACCGGCGTACAGAAGGCCCAGTCGAATTCCGCGCTGGCGGTGTAATCGCTGGGCCGCTCGCCGCCCTCCCACACGTGCAGCACGGAACGTCGCTGCCTGCGCAACGCATCTGCCACAAGCCGATCGCTCGGGCGGAAGGCACCGGCGGTCTCGCGGCGGCGCTCCCAGTGCACGAGGCGCGCCGCCCCGCGCTCGTCGAGTGAAACGATGGCGGCGGCGTCGGCCCGTGCCACGCCGGCCAGCACAAGGTTCACCAGCCGGACATTGCGTTCCGCCTCGCTGCCGGCGCCCCAGATGACTTCCGGCAGCCGCGCGAGCACGTCGATCCGCCGGTCGGCGTCGCGAAACCTGAGCTTCCGCAGCCGCTGGCGGTCGAAGGTGACTTCTTCCACCGGCCGCGGCGGCGACGAGGCCGGCCGCTCGTCCACCACGTGAAAGACCGTTTCGCCAACCACGAACAGTCCGCCCGGCGCGATGCGGCAGCGCTCGACTTCCCGCCCGCCAACGCACACTGGATTGAGCGCCGCGGGCAAACGTTCGACCATCAACTCGCCGTGGTCGATTGCCAGCCGCAAATGCCGCCGCGAGATGCGACCATCCCACGGCGTCGGCAGGTCGGCATCAAGGTCGCGGCCAAGCACGTATTCGCGGCCCGGCTCCAGCGGAAAGGACCAGTCCGCAGGGGCGCCGGGAGCTTCCGCCTTCAGGCCGATCACGATCCGCCCCTGCCGGCGAGAGCGTGCGTCAGCTCGCGGTCGGAGAGCGCCCGCGACACGAAAAACCACAACAGGCCCACCAAGCCGGCGCTCACCAGGAGTGCCAGGAGACCGTAGCGGATCATGTCGGCTCGCATCTCTTCCACGGGCTGCTGCGCCTCGCTCGTGCGCTCCTGCACCACCGTGAACCAGCCGGTGTCGCCGACGGGACTGAAGGCGGCCAGCCATTCGTCATTGTATGCGGCGGCGACGCGACCCGCCGGATCGCGGTACCCGCGGGCGCGTTCGTAGCCATTGAGTGGCTGTTTCGCAGAAGCAAGCTGTCCCAGACGCTTGAGCTGCGCGATCGTGGCGGGTTCGAGTCGAAGCTGCTCGCGGACGTCGGTCGTCCGCAGGTTCTCTTCGGTCATCCAGGGATGGTCGAGCAGTTCCCAGTTGCGGCTGTCCACGAGCGCAATGACGCGGCTGACCTGGTCGCCGTCGCGGCCGCTAATGTGCTGCTCGTAACGCTCGAGCAACTTCTCCAGGTGCGTGGTGCGGGCCAGCACGCCGAGCACGCCGTCGCGGGTCTCATCGCGGATGGGCACCGAGATGGCCACCATGAACTGCCGCGTGGCTTCGCTGCGGAAGGCTTCTGAAATGTGCGACGGCAGCGGTTCGACCTCCTGACGGGGTGGCACTGGCGGCTTGTCCGCCAGTGGGTTAGGCGTATCGCCTGCGGCGGGTGGCACTGGTGGCTTGTCCGCCAGTGCGGGAACGCCCGAAGATGGCGTAGCGTCACCGGCCCGCGTCTGGCCGGAGGTGATCTCGTCATTCCCGATGGGTGCCGGCGGACCGTTGGCGGGCAAGGGTTCGAGGTTCAGCCCACGGAAGTAATCGCGGTGGGCGTAGCTCTTGTCCATGGTGTTGACGTTGTATGGCTCGCGCCAGCGCTGCACGCCCTGCCGATCGGTGACGAACCAGCTCGTGTCGGACTCGCCGACGAGGAGCTTCTGCTCTTCCAGCGGCGCAAACAGTGGCTTTCGCTCCGGCCAGGGAACGCCGCGAGAGTTCCTCACGGCCTCGCGCGCGCCGGCCAATTCGGAGACGCGGATGAGCTCATCGGTGCGATCTTCCAGCTCGCGCTCGAGACTGCGGGCCAGGATGCGGGCCGACAGCGCCGCACTCTCCAGCGCCCGGTCCGTCACGTTCCGCCGCGCCGAGACGACGGCGTCGCGCAGGGCGTTAGCCACAATGGGCGTCATCGCCAGGAGCAGCAGCGCCGGGCCCACGATGCCCAGGAGGATCATCGGCCGCCGCGCGCGGTGCCGGTCGCGCAGCTCCAGCGCGTCGAGCACCGCCTGGGCGTTGGGAAACCGCCGCGACGGCTCGATTTCGAGACAGCGATCCACAATTTCGGCCAGCCGCCGGTCCACGCCGGAAACGCGGCAGTGCCCCGCCGGCCGTGGCGATTCGCGCAACACGCGCCGGTAAGTCGCCAGCTTCTCCGGCAGCGACGACGCCTCGTGAATCTGCTGCTCGATCTCGGGAGTGCGGCCGGGCGCTTCGCCCGTGAGCATTTGGTACAGGATCGCCCCCAGCGCGTAGACGTCCCAGCGGGCGTCCGGCACCGCGTGCAGGTCGGCCTGCTCGGGCGCCATGTAAAACAGCGTGCCGAGCGCCGGGTTCTGCTCGTGAGACAGCCGCGACTGCCCGAAGTCGCCCAGCCGCGGCTCGTAGTTCGCATCGAGCAGCACGTTGGCCGGCTTAAGGTCGCAGTGCAGGATGCCGCTGCCGTGCGCGTGGACGAGAGCGGCCAGCACACTGCGGGCGATGCGAACCGCCTCGTGCGCCGGCAGCGGTCCTTCGGACAACAGCCCCGCGAGCGAGCCGTTCTCCAGGTACTCCATGATGTAGTGCGGCGGATCGCTGTCCCAGCCGACATCGACCAGCCGCACGATGTTCCGCGACGTCGAGAGCACCGCCAGCTTCTCGACCTCGCGATTGAGCAGCGACCAGTCCAAACCGCGGCGATGCGTGTAGAACTTGATCGCGACCCGCCGCCCCGTATTATCCTCGCGCGCCAGCCACACCGAGCCGTAGGCCCCTTCGCCCAAACACTCCAGCACCGTGTAACCTTCGACCTGCGCCGGCGGCTCGGCCACCTGCCGGCTGCGGGCCAGCGCGGCGGCGATCTCCGCCGCCCCCTGCCGCATGGTGTCGTCGAGGCCCGGTGCGACGGCGTCGCGAATGGCGGAATCGGCTGTGGTCATCGAGGGGGTTGTGACGAGCGGAACGGCGGCTGTTACTCAACCGAATTGTATGCGGCCGCGCCGGAGTCGTTCAAACAGTCCGTGTCCGCCACGGGATCATCGCCGTCGCACACTCGCCGGGGGGACGAATCGCCCGGGCAAACTTTTTTCAGAAAAATTTTTCGAGGCCGTGTCCGCTTTTGGCCTCCGATTTCGATTGTCTACTATGCGGCGGTTTCGCAGGCGCGATTGCGGGAAGAGCAATCCCGAGCGATCGCAGCCCTGCGGGACCGCCGCATTTCTTCAGTCCTGGAGCGGCTCCTGCAAGAACTTGACGGTTCTTGCTTGACACTTGCACACGGCTCTGGCAGGATGGTCGGCGACGCAAGAGATCGGTCCACTCTTCCCCTCTTCTCTTCCGTCACCTCGCGCTGCGGAATTCCGTTTCTTCGGAAAGCGTTCTGCTCGCAGGAATCGAGGACCGATCGATGTCCATCTCTGCGTTCGACCGCGTTAGCGTGTCGCAGTGCGGGAGAGGACTGCGCCGGCTGCGGTGCGGTTGGCGTCGCGGCTTCACCGTGATCGAGCTTCTGGCTGTCGTCTCCGTGATCGCGGTGCTGACGGCGCTGATCCTGCCGGCCGTCCAGCAGGCCCGCGAAGCGGCTCGCCGCACCCAGTGCCGCAACCATCTCAAGCAGATTGCGGTGGCGCTCTACGCTTATCACGACCGCTCGAGGCAGTTCCCGGTCAACAGCGGCAACGGCCTCGTGCCGGGCCAGCGGCCGTGGCAGACGGGCCATCACCGCAAGGGCACGCCGCTCGTGGGCCTGTTGCCGCTGCTCGACCAAAAGCCGTTCTACGACCGGCTTGATTTCGGCGGCGATGTCGTCGGGCAGATCATCGCCGACGAGGCTCTGCGCCGCACCGCGTTCCCGGTCTTCCTCTGTCCGAGCGATCAGAACGCCGGTGGCGTCCCCGCCGACCGGGCGATGACGAATTACGCGCCGTCCATCGGGGCCCAGGCGATGAGGTCGCGCAACGGCGACTGCGACCAGTGGGTGCCATTCGGCAACCCATTTGGCAATGGTCCGGCGTCGTTCGGCGGCAGCACCGATCCGAGGAGAATCTCGGGCGTCTTCGCCCGGCATTCGTGGGCGGCCCGCTTCGACCAGATCCGGGACGGCGCATCGCAGACAATCGCCTTCGGTGAAGTCCGCGCGGGCTGCAACCAGCGGATCCACAATGGCGGGTGGTACGAACCCGCGACCATGTTTTTCGCGACGACGATTCCCATCAACTACCCCTCGTGCACTCGGGAGCCGCCCGCCGCTGCCGGCTGCTTTTCGTGGGAGGCGCTCGATGCCGCCCAAGGCTTCAAGTCGGCCCACGCAGGCGGCGCGCATTTCCTGTTGTGCGACGGAGCGGTGCGTTTCATCAGCGAAAACATCAGCTACCACGTCTACCAGAAGCTGGGAGACCGGCGTGACGGACAAGTCATCAGGGACTTCTGACGACGCCTCGCCGGCGCAGCAAAGTAGCGCGGTCGCTCCGCGACCGGACCTCGGGTCGCGGAGCGACTCGTCTACTTTGCTCCTCCCATTCGCCCTCGCCGCACTCTTGCTGATCCACGCCGCCCTCCTTGCCTGGAGCGCCGCTGTGCATTCGCCGAATACCGACGAACCGGCTCAACTCGTCGCCGGCATCAGCCACTGGCAATTGGGACGCTTTGAGCTATATCGTGTCACCGCGCCGATCGTGCGCTTGACAGCCGCAGTGCCGGTCCTGCTCGCTCAGCCGGAAACCGACTGGCGAGCCTACCGCGACTCGCCAGGCTCCCGCGCGGAGGCTGCAGTCAGTCAGCACTTCATTGAGGCCAACGCGCCGCGGATCTTCTGGCTGATCACGCTGGCACGCTGGGCCTGCATCCCGTTCAGTCTGGTGGGCGGGTACCTCTGCTTCCGATGGGCACGAGAACTGTATGGACCCGCGCCGGGACTCATGGCCTTGGCTTTGTGGTGCTTCTCGCCGAACATCCTTGCGCACGGTTCGCTGATGACGACCGATGCGGCCGGGGCGGCGCTGTGCGTCTTGGCCGCATATGCGTTGTGGCGCTGGCTGCGATTCGCCGGCTGGCGCGCGGCCGCACTTGCCGGACTGGCCCTGGGCCTCGTGCAGTTGACCAAGGCCACCTTCCTGGTTCTGTTCGGCCTGTGGCCGCTCGTATGGCTGCTCTGGCGCTGGACAGCCGACCGCGGTGCGCGCGGGGGAGTGCGTGGCGAGGCCGCTCAGCTTGCGGCGACGCTGGGCGTTGCCCTGTATGTCCTCAATCTCGGCTACGGCTTCGAAGGATCGTTCAAACGGCTCGGGGAATACGAGTTCGTCAGCCCATCTCTTGCCGGCACAATCGGCGAAGGCCGGCACAGCGGCAACCGCTTTCGCGGAACCTGGCTGAGTGGGGTACCCCTCCCTTTCCCGGAAAACTACGTCCGGGGCATCGACACGCAGCGGAAGTACTTCGAGCGTAAGCTGCCATCCTACCTGCGCGGCGAGTGGAAGCTCGGCGGCTGGTGGTATTACTATCTGTACGGATTGGCAATCAAGATCCCACTGGGGACTTGGCTCTTATTCGCGCTGGCATTGGGGTGGAGGCTGTCGGGGCGTATCCGGGGCGGTGCGAGGTCCGCGGGTGAGGATAGAGGATTGAAGATGGAGGATGAGGCGGAAGGCACGGAGGACGGCGAACATCGAACATCGAGCATCGAACGCCGAACGCCGAACGCCCAGCCCGGTGGAGGCCGTTCGCGATCATCCCGGCGCGACGAACTGGTGCTTCTCGCGCCAGCGGTCGCGGTCCTCGCGCTCGTCAGCTCACAGACGGGATTCAATAAGAATCTGCGCTACGTGTTGCCCTGCCTGCCGTTCGCCTTCATCTGGATCAGCCGCGTTTTCCAGCGGGTCGAGGGTCGAGAGTCGAGGGTTGAGAGCCAGACAAAAGAGCCGGGACGTGCCGGCCCGGCACGCCAGCCGCCCCGCGCCTGGCGTCGAGCGTTTCATGCACTCGCCGTCGGCGCCTTGGCGTGGTCGATCGCCAGCAGCCTATGGTTCTACCCGCACAGCCTGTCGTACTTCAACGAGCTCGTCGGCGGACCGGCGCGGGGGCACGAGCACCTCATCCACACGAACATCGACTGGGGGCAGGACCTCCTGTTCCTGAAGGATTGGCTCGACGAGCATCCTGAAGCCAGACCTCTTCATCTGGCCTATTACGGTCCCGTCGATCCCAAGTGGGCCGGAATCGAACACGCACTCCCGCCGCGGATGCCCCGACCGGACGACGGATCGAGCGGGACCCACGATTCCCGCCCCTCGCTACTCGCTCCCCAACCGCCAGCCGGCCCCCATCCCGGGTGGCATGCGGCCAGTATCAATACCATCCATGGACACGGCTGGCCCATCCCCGACGGGCAGGGCCGACGCGTCGGCGTCTCTCGCTCCGATTACGGCTACTTCCTGGAGTTCGAGCCGGTCGCCCGAGCCGGCTATTCGATCTTCATCTACCACATCACGCTCGACGAGGCCAATCGGGTACGGCGTGAATTCGAACTGCCGGAGCTCTTGACCAAGGCCGAAGGCAATGGCTCCCGGACCGTCGGCAATGATCGTCAATCGGAGATTCAGCCATGACAACGACACCAACGGGAACTGTCATCGCGCTGCTTGATGATTGCTGCCGAAGGGCACTGCGCCTGCTTTCGCAAACCTGGAGTCACGCCTGTACTGCGGGGAAAGATCCCTGGCAGTTCGCCGTCCTGCAGTCAACGCTCGAAGCCGTCGGATTGACCCAGGCGGTTCTCAATCGGCTCGAGAACGACGGGCTGATCGAACTCGCGACGGAATACACCCGACACGGCGATCCCGAGCGGCGATTTCGGCACTGTGACAACGCCCGCCGCTCGCGCCGCCTCGCCGCTGTGCTGACGGCCATGGGGGCCGAATTGATCCCGCAACTGCTTGAGCCCGAAACACCGACTCGCGTCGTGCCGGAGTGGGATTCGGAGCGGCGCGAGCTCCGGCTGGGATCGGCGGTGGTGAAGCAATTCTTGCGACCGGCACCGAACCAGACACTGATCCTCGACGCGTTCGAGGAAGAGGGCTGGCCGCGCCGGATCGATGATCCGCTGCCGCCACGCGAAGGCGTCGATCCGCGGACTCGATTGCACGACGCGATTAAGCACCTCAATCGCCGACTCACTCAGCCGCTGCTGCACTTTCTCGGCGACGGCACTAGCTGCGGCGTCGTTTGGCATCAACGGCCATGAGATCCCCGATTGTCGACGTGAAGAAATCCGATCTTCCCCGATCTTCCCTGGCAGCACCTATTTGGAATCGCTGAAATGCATTTAGATCGTGGTCGGGACTTCTCAACGCTGTTGCGGCACAGGCTATGGAACCGCGTACGGTCAATTTCACTCTGGCGGTGCTGTTGGTCATGGCGGCGGCCGTCAATTGGTTTGGCCGCGATCTGTGGACCACCCAGCACGCGATCGTCCCTGCCGCGTCTCAACCGCTGACGCCGGACGTCGAGCGGATCACACTTGCTGGGCGGCGGCAGGACTGCGGCGCCAAGTGCCTCTACCTCCTCTGCAAACTCGCCGGCAAGCCGCACGGCATCGACAAGCTCCGTGAGCTCACGAACACGACCGAAGACGGCACAACCATGCTCGATTTGAAGCACGCGGCCGAAAGGCTTTCCTTCAATGCCAACGGTGTCGAGCTCGGGTTTGACGCACTCCGTCGGCACGTCGGACAGCTTGGGCAATACGCGATCCTGCACTCGGAGACAGAGCATTTCGTCCCAGTTGTCGGAGCGGCCGGAAAGCTGGTTCGCGTGCTCGATCCGGCCGTCGGCATGGACGACGCTGACGAGCGGCTGCTGAGATCCTCGCGCTATCGCTGGAAGGGAAATGCCTTATTGTTGACGGTGCGCTCAGGGGCAGTCACGGAACGCTAATTCCCACTAATCTCCACTAATATCTCGAAGGCAGGCGGCGGAGGTACGCGGTTGAAATCAGCGTGAATTTGGTGCCATTAGTGTTCCCCCCGCCTCGTCTTGGGAGGTGCCGCCTAACGGCGCGTTCTCATGCGACACCTTAATCTTCTGATTCTCGGTTTGAACGCCGTTCTTTCGGCGGGTTGCCTGGACCAGCCCGCATCCAGACGATCGCCGCAGCCGAAGGCACCGTCCACTTTGCAGATGCGAGAGGGCGACGTAGTCCTTGAGCCGTCCCTCGTTGACCTCGGCGACATTCGTCTCAACGCCTCCGTCGATTTCCAAGCACGGGTGATCAATCGGAGCGGTCGGGAGGTGCAAATCGAAAGCGTCTCGGCCGGCTGCGGCTGCAGCCGGATCGAAATCGATTGCAGCCGCCTCGCATCGGGCGCTGCGGCGACGCTATCCGGCACGCTCCGCACGTCGGCGACTCCCGGCATTCTGGAAAGGCCGATCACCATGGAGACGCCCGGCGGGGAGCGTGTTGTGGCGGGCACACTGCGCGCGAACGTCAGGCGCATGCTTCGCTGGCGGCCTGAGACGCTGGTGGTCCGCCCGGACGTCATCCGCGGTTCAGAAGCTGACGGCGAGTTCGTGATCGAGAATCATTCAGACGAGCCGGTCACTCTCCAGGCGCCTCGCTTCGCTTCTCCCACAGTCACGGCTGAAGGGGCTGCGCAAGAGATTCCGCCTCAAGGGTCGGTTCGGCTGCACGTCAGGGCCCGCAACACGTCGGTTTCACCGCAATCGGTCGAGCTGACCGTCGGCACGTCCTTGCCAAGTGAAGGAATTCTGACATTGCCGGTCGTCATTCGGCCGGTCGAGTTCGTCGAAGCGCTCCCACGGACGGTCCATTTCGGCGTCGTGCGACGTGCGGAGCTGCGCCGTCGCTCTGACGTGACGGTGCGACTGAGAGGCCCCATGCTGCGCCAAGTGATGCTGGAGAGCGTGGCGACGCCGCCCTATCTTGACTTGGTGCCGACGGATTCCGCCGCCGGCGACGTATGGACATTCCGTTTCCGTACAAGCGATACGTTCGACGGAGGCACACTGGCCGGGGCCATCCGCTTCCACTTGCGTCACCGCGAGACGAACGAGACATTTCCCGTGGACGTCGCCGTTCACGGCTTTCTGATCGAAGAACTGAAGCCGGATCGCGAAAAGGAAGTATGATGAAATCGCAACTCGTCCTGGCAGCACTGGTCATCGTCCTGGCCGCCGGCGTCGCAATCATCCAGCCTGCATCGGCGGCGCCGAACGCCGCGGCCGCTACCTGTTTCGAGCGCACGCTGGCGGACGCCGACCTGGTTGTACTGCGCGGCCGCAGCTACGGAGAGTGGTGCTGGCCCCATCGGTTCTGCGACTACGGAGACGGCACATGCCCCGACCTCGCCGTTTATTGCGATGGCAAGACAGAGGACGACCTGTGTACAAGTCGGTCGCTCCCGTATTTCCCCGAAGAATGTACTCCCGACATCGGAAACGAGACCTGTTCGGCGAACCCGCCGACGGTGTCCGTGTACTGTCGCGACGACTTCGACTGCTTGTGCCAAGCCGATGCTGACGGCGTGCTTCAATGCTCAAAGCTCGTGCCAACGGGAGAAATCTGCAAGACTGTGCAGACGGAGATTTACTGCATTTACGACGTTTGTCAATTGACCCCTCCGTAGCCCGCGCCGGACTCCGCGTTGCCGCGCCAGGGATTGCATCCTGCCCCTGATACAGAGCCCGATTAATTGTGGCTGTTTATTGGCCCAGCGCCGCGGGCCCGCCGGGCCACCGACGTTCGCACTGAAGGAGTGGGAATGCGCACCGCCGTTTTGACAGCCCTCGCGGCAATCGCCTTCTGCGCAAACGCGCAGGCGCAGAAGCACGAGCATGGATTGGAATTCAGCATCATTGAGGAAGCCTGGCAGGCCTCTTTCGGCGCGCTTGTTTCCGGCAGGGGTCGCGGCACTTACCGGCAGTACATTCGCGAGGGGGATGGCGATTGGGGCATCGATGTCGATTCGCGCGTCGTTGTCTACTTCGACGACGGCAAGTATCATCTACAGTTTGAGTATTCCAAAAGCCCAAAGGGGGAGAACAAGAGGATTATCATCTACGACGGCACGGCGATCTTCGCAACGCGATTTTCCGACGGGATCTCGGTCACCGGTGCAGAAACGCAGGCTTTTCCAGCCCCGACGACGCCGGGTCGACCCGCGAAGCCTGAACTTGCTCACTTTCCTTGGGACGTCACCAAGCTGTACAGCCCTTTGGCGAACATTCCCGCGATTCTCAAAGCATATACACCGGGGTCCATCACACTCACCACGACAGCGGCTGGCGATTACATCACTGAATCCGCTGCACGAAACAGTGCAAGGGTCAGAATTGTCAAGCAATTCGCACGCGAGTACGGTTACAACATCGCCAGCGTGCAGGTGTATAATGATGGGAACCCCGGCAGCAGCACGACGGCGGAATGGAAGCAGGACAAGGGCATCTGGTTCGTCAGCAAACTGACCGAGGAGTTCACGCTCAAGCACCGAAATCGTTCCTGGCGTCAGGAGCTCAGTTACGACGAATTCGAGGTGAACGCGGAGGTCGATCCTGCATTGTTCACGATGAATGCGCTGGAAATGCCAGGTGGATCGCGGCTGATCGATCACCGGCCGGCGGTGCCGCGGGAGAAGGTGATTCATTACGTCCCCGTCGAGAACCAGGAGATCGAAGCGAAGCTGGACAGCATGGTCGAGCAGCTCGAGTCATTGCCCACGACAAGGACTGGGACGAGAATGATCAATCCCGCTGAGGATGGACGCGGGCTTCGGTTCTGGCTGATCCTCGGCTTCAATCTGCTCATTGCGGGGCTGGTCATCGTGCTGCTCATCTGGAGGAGGCGACGACGCAAGTCCGCGCCGTCAGCTTCACAGTAAGTTTGCTGGTGTGTGAACGCTTATAAGGACATTGCGCGCTTGAAACTGCTGATCCAGATTCCCTGCTTCAACGAGCGGGAGCAGTTGCCCGCCACCCTGGCTGATCTCCCGCGGCGGGCTGCGGGCGTCGATGCGATCGAACTGCTCGTCATTGACGACGGCAGCACCGACGGGACGGCGGAGATTGCCGAGCAGTTGGGCGTGCATTATGTGCTCCGGTTTCCGCGGCGGCGGGGGCTGGCGGCGGCGTTTCAGGCCGGCGTCGACGCCAGCCTGCGGGTGGGGGCGGATGTCATCGTCAACACCGACGCCGACAATCAGTACCGTGGTGAAGACATCGCGCGGCTGGTCGAGCCGATCCTGGCTGAGCGGGCGGATCTGGTGATCGGCGACCGGCGGAACGGCACCAACGGTCACTTCTCGCTCTCCAAGCGCTGGCTGCAGCGGCTGGGGACTTGGGTGGTGCGGCGGGCTTCGGGCGTTGTGGTCCGCGATGCCACCAGCGGGTTTCGGGCCATGAACCGCAAGGCGGCGCTGACGCTGTTCGTCCACAATCGCTTCAGCTATACGCTGGAGACGCTGATTCAGGCGGGGCAGGCCGGGCTGGCCGTGGAAAACGTGCCGGTGCGCACCAATCCCGTCACGCGCCCGTCGCGGCTGTTCGGCTCGACGTTCGATTACCTGCGCAAGAGCGTGCCGGTCATCCTGCGGTCGTTTTTGATGTATTGGCCGGTGCAGACGTTCGGCGGCGCGGCGCTGCTGCTCCTGGCGATGGGGCTCGTATTGATCGGGCGATTTCTGTACTTCTACCTCGGCGATCCGGGCTACAGCGGGCACGTGCAGTCGCTGCTCGTGGGCGTGGGGGCCGTCATCCTGTCGTTCGTGGTGGGGCTGATGGCGATGCTGGGCGACCTGCTCGCGGCCAACCGCCGGCTGGCCGAAGAGACGCTCGTGCGGCTGCGGCGGCTGGAACTTGCGATTCCGCATGACGAAGCGGACGATCGGGCCGAGAGCATCGACGGCCTCTACCGCACCGGAGCTGCACCGTGGCTGGGGCAGGGTGAGCCAGTGGGGCTATCCCATGCCGCGGCAATTTCCGAGACGGCTGCATCGTCGATTCGTCTCCCGCGATGCCCCAGTCCGTGCGGTTGACCCATCGCCGACTGGGGCATCACGCGATCTACGACTCACAGGCGTGCGACGTGCGCATTGTCGCCGTGCGCTCGACGCTTGTCCTGGCTTTCCCTGCCCCAGCCACGCGTGCGGAACACCCAGATGGCAACTGAATCTGCGCGCGAGGAAAGCGGCTCGATTCCTCACGACACCACGATCGTCGGAAACGTGTACCCGAAGTACACGACGTGGAACCCCCTCGCCCGTTGGCTGATGCGAGGGTTTCTCGCCGCGGTGACGGATCTTTACCGGCAGGCGGCGCCCAATAGCGTGCTGGAGGTCGGCTGCGGCGAAGGCTATCTCGCGCAGAAGCTCCTCGAATGCGGGCCGCGGCCCGAGCGGTTCGAGGCCTGTGATCTCTCCATCCGGCAGGTGGTCGGCGACCTCGACCCGCTGATCCGCGTGCGCGAAGCCTCTGTCTATGAACTGCCCTATGCGGCCGCCGAGTTTGATCTGGTCGTCTGCTGCGAAGTCCTGGAACATCTCGACGATCCACCGCGCGCTCTGGGTGAATTGTGCCGCGTGGCAAAGCGGCACCTGCTCGTCAGCACGCCCCGCGAACCGCTGTGGCGGATGCTGAACCTGCTTCGCGGCCGCTATCTGGCACGGTTGGGCAATACGCCGGGGCACGTGCAGCACTTTAGCGCGACCGGCCTCGTACGATTGTGCGAACGCCACTTCCAGGTGCTCGTGCGGCGCAATCCGCTGCCGTGGACGGTGCTGCTGGGTGAGATGAAGCAATTGAAACCGATCGTGCCGGCGGCGCAAGGCGGGTGGTGAGCTTTCAGCGGCAGGCTTGCCGATTCGGTTCAATCTTCATGCTTCGGGTGGCGATGCCTGAGACAGAATAGGGGTGCAAGAGCTCAAGCTGCGCCTGGAAACGTATGAGACGACTTACCCGCCGCTGCGTCGCCTTCTTCTTCGCCGCCCTGTCGGCCGCTGGAGCCAGCGTGGCGGAGGACCTGTACGTGGACGACGTGCTGGGACGCGACACGGCGAATGGGCGATTCGCGACGCCCGTCGATCCGCTGACGGGTCCCGTCCGCACGATCGGACGCGCTCTGCGGCTCGCCGGAACCGGCGACACGATTGTCATCAAGAACAACGGCCGGCCTTACTACGAGTCGCTGGCGATGGACGGCCGCGTCAACAGCGGCTCGCCACTGGCCCACTTCACCATCGAAGGTAACGGTGCGGTCGTCGATGGTTCCGCCGCGCTGCCGCCGAACTTATGGCGGAAGGCCGGCGAAGACCTGTGGAAGCTGACGCCCTGGAAGAAGGGGTGGTACCTGCTGCTCGATGCGGGACGGCCGCTGGCCGAGCATGAATGTCCGCGCGAGGCTCATCCCGCGACCGATCTGCCGGCCGGCCACTGGTGCGCGTGGGAAGGCTCCATCTATCTGCGGCTGGAGGGCTTCGACGAGCCGCGCGACCGGTCGCTGGCGCTGGCCGCGCGCGGGGTCGGACTGTCGCTGTACAACGTGCGACACGCGACGATTCGCAACCTCACATTTCAGCATTTCCAGCGCGACGGCGCAAACGCGCACGATCTCTGCCGCGATGTGGTGCTCGAGAACGTGCGGCTGTTGGAGAACGGTCGCGCGGGGCTGGCCGCCGGTGGAACGTCGGCGGTGCTCGTGCAAGGCTGCGAGATCGCCGGCAACCGGCGGCACTCGGTGCTCATCAGCGAGAAGGCCGGCGTGGCGATTGACGATGCCAGCGCGCTCTCAGCCGAGCCGACCGTTCTGCCTTGATGCGCCGCAATCGGCTCAATCATCCCACCAGTCGTCGTCGTCCCAGTCGTCGCCGCACCAGCCGCGTCCGTACCCGCCGCGTCCGTACCCGCCGTATACCCCATGGTGGTAGTGGCTGCGGTAGTACGGGCGGCTGTAATAGCCGTGGTACGACGGCGAATACGGCCGGTGGTACATCCCGCTGTAGCCGTAGAAGCGGGGAGTGTAGCTGTAACTGTACGACGGCCGATAGAACGTGGAATAGCTGTAATACCGCGGACGGTAGAAGCTGTAGCCGTAGTACCGCGGGCGGTAGTACGAATAGTACGGATAGCCGTACCCGAAGCCACTGCCGATGCCGAAGGAGAACGAGCTCCGTGGATGATAGTTCCAGTACCCGCCGTAGCGCGGGCCGTAGTACCAGCGGTGATAGACCGGCTCGACGGCGACAGACGGAGAACCGCCCGCGTCGCTCGTCCGCCAGGTGAGCGTCTGCACGGGCACCGTCGGCGACTCGGCGGCGGCCGGCGCGGCGGCCAGCACCGCGAGGAACAGGCCTGCGGCCGCGATTTGAAGCATTCGTCCGGGTTGCATTGCTGAAGCCCTCCGTCCGCGGCGGACCGACCGCGCTTCCCATGTAGGCGCCCAGCCCGCAGGTGTGGTTTCTTCGTCCCGGCTCCGCCCCGAGCCCGCCGCCGGAGCCCCCGTGCCATCCTAAACGGCTGCGCCGAGCCGCGTCAATCGGCGCGTTTCCCAGCGCCCGCACCCGGCACGCCACCACGCGATCCTCGATCGCCGGAGCCGCACGTCACGCGATGGCCGGGTCGCTGCCGCGCTGCCAGTTGAGGCGCTCGGTCGTTACGAGGCCATGCCGCAGCGCGCAGCGCAGGCAGTACTTCTCGCCGCCGCGCTCCAGGTAGATCTCGCCGTTCATCAGCAGGTGGAAGTGGTCTTCGTCGGGGTTCTGCAGGTAGCAGTACTCCTTCTCCCAGCCCTGTTTGAGGCGGGCCTCGAAGCCCTCGGGATCGGGTACGTAGAGGCGGCAGTCGTCGCCGACGGAAACCCGGCCGCTATCTTCACCAGCCTCTGAGCCGCCGGCTCCGGACGGATGTTGTTCGCGATCGCTCATCATGCAGTCTCCGTTTCGGGCGGCGAAACATCGAGTTCGCCGGCCAGCGCCACGAGCGCCCGCCAGTTTCCCTCGTCGAGCGGTATGCCGCCCCGTGAACGTCCCACCAGTACACGGCGTTCCGGATCGCCGGGCAGCGTGATGTCTTTCACGCCGTCGATCCGCGGCACCCCACGGACGTACTTCTCCAGCCGCGCCACTTCGTCAGCCAGGTGCGCCGCTCCACCGAGTTGCTCCGGGGCAAAGACGACGAACAGCGCGCAGTTCCCGAGCGGCGGCGGCGGATTCTCGTACGCACACTGCCCGCCCGAAAGGCCGCCGCACAACATTTCGATCAGAAACGCCAGCCCGAAGCCTTTGTACGCCTGCGGCCCGCCCATCGGCAGAATCGTGCCGGGCGGATCGCCGTAAAGCTGGTTGGGGTCGGTCGTCGGGCGGCCTTCGGGATCGAGGATCCAGCCCTCCGGCACCGGCTGCCCGGCGATTTTCTTTACGCGGACTTTGCCTTCCGCCGTGGCGCTGGTGCCGAAATCGAGCACGAACGGCCCCTCCGCCCCACCGGGCATCCCGAGACACAGCGGGTTGGTCCCCAGCCGCGGCCGCTTTCCGCCGACCGGCGCGACCCGCTGTGCTGCGCCGTGGGTGTTCGCACACACGAGAGCCGCCATCCCGCGTTCGGCCGCCAGTTCCGCGTACTCGCCGAGCCGGCCGATATGGGCCGAACGCTTGAGCGTACCGCAGGCGACGCCCGCCTCGGCGGCCTTGTCGATGAGCCGCTCGGTTAGTTCGCGCGACACGACCTGCCCGAAGCCCCAGCCGCCGTCGCAGACGAGCGCCGCCGGTCTTTCGCGTTCGACGACTAGATGCGCGTCAGGCTGCAGGACGCCGCTCTTGACGCCGGCGACGTAAAACGGAATCCGCATCACGCCGTGGGAATCGTGCCCGCGGAGATTCGCACCCACGAGGCTTTCGGCGACCACTCGCGCCTCAGCCGCACCGGCCCCGCCGGCTTCGAGCAACTTGGCCGCAAACGCCAGCAGCTTGTCCGCAGTGATGACAGGCAACGCGGTACGTCCCTCGTAAATCGATTGAAAAAGTTTTGACCCATCAATGAGGTCCTATCGTACCTCGAAACCCCATGCGGCCGCGACCAAACGGCGTTTCACCGCGGCGCGCTTGCGTTTAGCCGCGTCCCAACGGGACGCGTGGCACTGCACCCGCGCGTCCCGTTGGGACGCGGCTAAACGTCGCGGCCCGCGAACAATGGCGGTGCGGCGCGCGGACTGGCACAATGGCTGGTCCTATGAAAATGACCGCCGCCATCGCCATCCTTGCGTTGCTTGTCCCGCACTCTGCGCCGGCCGATGACGGCGGCCGGTTCGACGTCATCATCCGCGGCGGGCGGATCGTCGATGGCGGCGGCGCGCCGTGGTACGTCGCCGACGTGGCCATCCGCGATGGGCTGATCGTGCGGATCGGCCGCCTGGACGGAGCCGAGACGGGGCGAACGATCGATGCGGCCGGTCTCGTCGTCGCGCCCGGCTTCGTCGACATGATGGGCCAGACGGCCACGCCGTTTCTCGAAGACCCGGCGTCGGCGAAGAACCTGCTCACGCAGGGCATCACCACGATCAACGCCGGCGAAGGCGCTTCGGCCGCTCCGCTCGGCGACGACGACGCCCGCAGCCAGGGCTGGAAGACGTTCGCCGAATACTTCCAGTTGCTCGAGCAGGCCGGGCTGCCGGTGAATGTTGCCCAGACAGTGGGGCACACGCAGGTGCGGAGGATCGTGCTGGGCGACGTCGACCGCCGTCCCACTGAAGACGAACTCGCGCAGATGCAGGCCCTGGTGCGGCGGGCGATGGAAGACGGCGCCATCGGCGTCTCGACGGCTCTCATCTATCCGCCGGCCGTCTACGCCACCACCGAGGAAATCGCCGCCCTCGCCCGCGTCGCCGGCGAATACGGCGGCCGCTACTTCACCCACATGCGGAACGAGGGCGACCGGCTGATCGAGGCCATCGACGAGGCACTGGAAGTCGGCCGCCAGGCCGGCACGCCGGTGCACATCTTCCACCTGAAGGCCGCCGGCAGCGCGAACTGGGGCAAGATGGACCTCGCCATCGCCCGCATCAAGGCCGCCCGCGCCGCCGGAGAGCAGGTCACCGCCGACATCTATCCTTACATCAACAACGGCCTGGGCATCGCGGCGTTCATCCATCCGCGACACTTCACCCGCGGCATCGCACCGCTACAGAAGTCGCTGGACGACGAGTCCCTGCGCGCCCAGATCCGCCGCGAGATGGAGACCGAAGGCGGCTGGGAGAACTGGTTTCGCCACACCGGCAGCGACTGGGACAAGGTGGTGCTCGGCAGCATTCGGGCGCAGGAGTACGCGCAGCACAGCGGCCGCAGCGTCGCCGAGATCGCCCGCGTCACCGGTGAAGATCCGTGGGACGTGTTTTTCAAGATCGCCCGCGTCGGCGCCTTCGCGCTCCCCCAAACGATGAGCGAAGCCAACAAGCTCAAGCTGGTGAAGGAAGAATTCGTCACGTTCTGCACCGACGTGGGCCCGGCGGGCGGCAGCCGCATCGCGTCGCATCCGCGGGCCTTCGGTTCTTTTCCACGGTTGCTGGCACGTTACGTGCGCGAGTTGGGTGCGGTCTCGCTGGAAGAGGCCGTCTCGCGCATGAGCGCTGCCGCGGCCAACGAATTGCTGGCGTTCGACCGCGGCCGGATCGCCGTCGGACAGGCCGCCGACATTGTCGTATTCGACTACGAAAAGATCGGCGACCGCGCGACGTTCGCCGAGCCGCAGCAGCTTTCGACGGGCGTGAAGCACGTGCTGGTCAACGGCGTCGTAGTCCTAGACGACGGCGAATTCACCGGGGCACGGCCGGGCCGCGTGCTGCGCGGCCCCGGCTACGATCCGGCGCGGGCGGCGCACGAGATCTCGACCGGCACGTTCGACAGACGGCTCGAAAGCTTCGACACGCTGATCACGGACTTCATGCAGCGGCATCGCGTGCCGGGCGCAGCGCTCGCCGTCACCGATCGCGGCCGCCTCGTCTACGCCCGCGGCTACGGCTACGCCGACCTCGAAGCCCGCAAACCCGTCGAGCCGACGAGCCTGTTCCGCATCGCCAGCATCTCAAAACCGATCACGGCGGTGGCGATTCTGCAGCTCGTCGAGCAGGGAAAGCTGAAGCTCGACGACCGCGTGTTCGACATCCTGAAGGTCGAGCCGCACCTCGAGGACGGCGCGAGTTTCGACGAGCGGCTGCGCGAGGTGACGATCCGCCAGCTTCTGGAGCACACGGGCGGCTGGGACCGCAATGCCTCGTTCGACCCCATGTTCCAGCCGGTGCGCATCGCCGAGGCCTTCAAACTGCCGCCGCCCGCGGGACCCGAGCACATCATCCGCTACATGCACGGCCGGCGGCTCGACTGCAACCCCGGCGAGAAGTACGCATATTCCAACTACGGGTACTGCCTGCTGGGTCGCGCGATCGAGAGCCTCACCGGCAAGAGCTACGAAGAACACGTGCAGGCGAGCGTGCTGGCGCCCTTGGGCATCCGCACGATACGCATCGGCCGCACGCGGCTGGAGGATCGCCACGCCGAAGAGGTGCGCTACTACGACCCGAACCGCGGCCGCTCAGTCTTTGCCAAAGACCTGAACGGCGAGGTGCCGCAGCCGTATGGGGCATGGCACCTGGAGGCGATGGATGCGCACGGCGGCTGGATCGCCTCGGCCGTCGACTTGGCAAAGTTCGCAGCGGCGTTCGACGATTTCAAGCAGTGCCAGTTGCTGAAGCCCGCGTCGATCCGCACGATGTGGGCTCGCCCGCAGTTACCGCCGAGTGCGGACGGCAGTGCTGCGCCTGTCTATTACGCGTGCGGCTGGTCGGTGCGCGAGTTGGGCGCTGGCAAGCGCAACATGTGGCACACCGGCTCGCTGCCGGGCACCTCGACGATCCTCGTCCGCCGCCACGACGGCCGCAACTGGGTCGTGCTGTTCAACGCCCGGCAGTCGGCCGACATCATGCACCTGGCCGGCGCCATCGACCCGCTCGTCCACAGCGCCGCCGACGCGGTCACCGACTGGCCGCAGCACGACTTGTTCGACGCAGCGAGATAACTCCGAACGCGGCGATCTCGCCTCCGGCCTTGGCCGGTACGCGTGTCTGGAGTCCAGCGATCGCCGATCCAGGGCGTCGTCGTCTTCCGTCAGGCCGGTGTCGAGCCAGGTGGATCGCATGGCCGCATTCCCGAATTCAGTTAATCCAGTCGTCGCGCACGGTCGCCGCCTCTTGCTCACCGCCGTCACGGCAGAACTCCGATGCCTTGACATCTCTCGCAGACAAGGTCCTGTTCCACATGCGCCGCACTCCTGCGTCCTGTTCCACCACAATAGGGACATGCAGGACCTGCGCTCCGTTCAGTTCGAATAGAGCCATTTCCCTTGCAAACGGGACAAATGCCCGATGGCGGATTCGGGGCACGACCTGTCCCCGCGCAGAAACGGCAGCGCATAGACTTCACGATGGTTTGGGCGACAGCACACTCCCGCCATCCCTTCTCCGCAAGTTGTTCGCTGAACCATCCGAGATTCCGCCGCGCCTCCACATCAAGCCTGCGTCCCCATTCAATTGCGGCCAGCAGAAAAACGACGAGCAAGGCGGCAATCAGGTGCAAGAGCGGCTGCGCCCACAGAGCTGCCACCTCGAGTGACAGAATGGAAACTGCCAGCAGCACAGCAAAGAAACGAATGGTGCTGGCCCGTGTGAGTTTGGCATGCCAGATCTCATGACGCCAGGCGCAGTCTCGGCACTTCGCCGCCTTCCGCGTGCACGCACACGCACGGCCCATTCCTCCGCAAAGATCACACGCTACGCTGGCCAGCCAGATCCAATTGACTTCTTCCCGGGGCGATTGCGCGTCGCACCAGAAGCAGGCGACGTTCGTTGCTGTTTCAGTCTCCGCAGGTTGCGGCAACGGGCTGCCGCACATCGGGCACTGCGCGACGCGCTCACGAAGCTTTTCCCCACACGCGGCGCATTCAACCTGTGCTGGCATACATCTGATAGTACCATTCCCGCGGCAGGCGGAGCGTCACCGTGCCGGCTGTTCCACCGTTCGATTTTCCACGTCCGCCGTCGCGTCAGTCAAATCGGCCGTCCATTCCTGCAGCGAGCGGACGTGGGGGACGGGGTTGGCGGCCTGGGCTTCCAAAGCTGTCACGACGGCCAGGCAGCCGGGGACGGTGGTGACGCAGGGGACGCCGCTGGCGACGGCGGCGGCGCGGATGCGGCCTTCGTCCGTGCGGGCGCCTTTGCCCGAAGGGCTGTTGAACACGAACTGGATTTCGCCGTTGGCCATCAGGTCCAGGAGGTTCGGCCGGCCTTCCTGCAGCTTCTTCACCGTTTCGCATTCGACGCCGGCTTCGCGGAAGGTTTCGGCCGTGCCCGAGGTGCACACCAGCCGGAAGCCCAGCGCCCGCAGGCGGCGGGCCGGCTCAATCATCAGCCGCTTGTGACGGCGGGCCATGCTGATGAACACCGTCCCTTCAGTGGGCAGCGCGTTGCCGGCCGCGATCTGGCTCTTGGCGAAGGCGACCGGAAACTTCGCATCGATGCCCATCACCTCACCCGTAGAGCGCATCTCCGGACCCAGGATGATGTCCACGCCCGAGAACCGCGAGAACGGGAAGACGCTCTCCTTGACCGAGGTGTGCGGCGGCACGATCTCGCCCGCAACGCCCTGCTCGGCCAGCGACACGCCCGTCGTCACCTTTGCGGCAATCTTCGCCAGCGGCCGCCCGGTGGCCTTCGAGACGAACGGGGCGGTGCGACTGGCGCGGGGGTTGACTTCGAGGATGTAGACGATGTCGCGGTGGGGACGCGATGTGGTGTTGGGGCGCGTCTCGTGGTCGGCAGGTGAGGATGGAGGATGGAGGATGGAGGATGGCGAATCAAGTTCGCGCGGTTCTCCTCCATCCTCCATCCTCCATCCTCCATCCTCGCTTCCCCACTCCCGCTTGACGGCAAACTGAATATTCATCAGCCCGCGCACCTTCAGCGCCCGGGCCAGTGCATGCGTGGCTTCGCGGATTTCGTCGAGCACGGCATCGGGCAGCGAGTGCGGCGGCAGGCAGCAGGCGCTGTCTCCGGAGTGCACGCCGGCTTCCTCGATGTGCTCCATAATGCCGCCCACGATCGTCGTTTCGCCGTCGGCGACCGCATCCACGTCCACCTCGATCGCGTCTTCGAGGAACTTGTCGATCAGCACCGGCTTGTCGGGCGAGGCGTCGACGGCTTCGCGCATGTAGCGGAGCAGCGACGGTTCGTCGTAGCAGATCTCCATGGCCCGGCCGCCCAGTACGTAGCTCGGCCGCACCAGCACCGGATAGCCGATGCGGTCGGCCACGAGGCGGGCGCCCTCGCTGTCGACGGCGATGCCGTTGGGCGGCTGGCGGAGGCCCAGCCGCTCCAGAATCGCCTGGAAGCGCTCGCGGTCTTCGGCGGCGTCGATCATGTCCGGGCTGGTGCCGATGATGGGCACGCCGGCAGCTTCCAGGCCGCGGGCGAGGTTCAAGGGCGTCTGCCCGCCAAACTGCACAATCACGCCGTCCGGCTGCAGGCGGTCGCAGATGTTGAGCACGTCTTCAATCGTCAGCGGCTCGAAGAACAACAGGTCGCTGGTGTCGTAGTCGGTCGAGACCGTCTCGGGATTCGAGTTGACCATCACGCTTTCGATGCCCAATTCGCGCAGGGCGAACGAGGCCTGGCAACAGCAGTAATCGAACTCGATCCCCTGCCCGATGCGGTTGGGACCGCCGCCGAGGATGATGATGCGCTGGTGCGGCGGGGTGTCGGCGCGGTCCTTCCGGGACGCGGAGCGGCTGGTGGATTGGGGCTGAGGATGGAGGATAGAGGATGGATGATGGCCGGCTGCCTCCATCCTCCATCCTCCATCCTCCATCCTCTCCGCCAGCGGTCCCGGCGCCTCGTCCTCCACGGACTGCATGACGCTCGCGCCGTCGACGACGCGGGTCTCGCTTTCGTAGGTCGAGTAGTAGTACGGCGTGTAGGCCTCGAATTCGGCGGCGCAGGTGTCGACCTGCTTGAACGTCGCGACCACGCCCAGCTCCTTGCGATGGCGGCGCACGTCCAGTTCGGTTGTGTGCCACCACGTGGCAAGCTGCTGGTCGGAGAAGCCGTGCTGCTTGATGCGCCGCAAAAATGCCGCGTCCGCATCGGCCAGGCGGGGAACCTTACGGATCTCCTCCTCCATCTCGACGAGCTGCCGGATCTGGTCGAGGAACCAGGGATCGATGTCCGTCAGCTCGTGGACCCGCTCGACGTCGGACCCGTCTTTGAAGGCGTAGCGGATGTAGAAGATGCGGTCGGCGTTGGGGATCGACAGTTTGCGGCGAATCTCATCCTGCGAAGGCTCTTTCGCCGTCCCCCACAGGTCCTTCTTGCCGCCGCCGAGGCCGAAGTGGCCGATCTCCAGGCCTCGCAGCGCCTTCTGCAGGCTCTCTTTGAACGTGCGGCCGATGGCCATCGTTTCGCCCACGCTCTTCATTTGCACGGTGAGCGTGTCGTCGGCCTCGGGGAACTTCTCGAACGTCCACCGCGGGATCTTGGTGACAACGTAATCGATCGTCGGCTCGAAGCAGGCGTAGGTCTCGCGGGTGATGTCGTTGGGGATCTCGTCGAGCCGGTAACCGACGGCAAGCTTCGCCGCGATCTTGGCGATGGGAAAGCCCGTCGCCTTGCTGGCCAGCGCGGATGAGCGGCTGACGCGGGGGTTCATCTCGATGATGACCATGCGACCGTTATCGGGATCGATCGCGAACTGCACGTTCGAGCCGCCGGTTTCGACGCCGATGGCGCGGATGCAGGCGATGGTGGCGTCGCGCATCCGCTGGTATTCCTTGTCGGTGAGCGTCTGGGCCGGAGCGACGGTGATCGAGTCGCCCGTGTGCACGCCCATGGGGTCGAAGTTCTCGATGGAGCAGATGATGACGACATTGTCGGCACAGTCGCGCATCACCTCCATCTCGAACTCTTTCCAGCCCAGCACGGATTCTTCCAGCAGCACCTCGTTGACCGGCGAAAGGGCCAGCCCGCGGCGGACCTTCTCGTCGAACTCCTCGCGGTTATACGCGATGCCGCCGCCCGTGCCGCCCAGCGTGTAGCTGGGACGGATAATGATCGGCAGCCCGATGTCTTTGCGGGCCGCCCGGGCCTCCTGCATGTTGTGGACGACGTGGCTGCGGGGGACGTCGAGACCGATGGCCGTCATTGCCTGCTTGAAGGCGTCCCGCTCTTCGGCCCGTGCGATTACCTCCGGCCGCGCCCCGATCATCTCGACGCCGAGCTGATCGAGGATGCCGCGGCGGGCGAGGTCCATCGCCACGTTGAGCGCCGTCTGCCCGCCCAGCGTGGGGAGCAGCGCGTCGGGCCGCTCGCGCTCGATGATCTTCTGCACGTAGGGCCAGGTGATCGGCTCGATGTACGTGCGGTCGGCCGTATCGGGATCGGTCATGATGGTGGCCGGGTTCGAATTGACCAGCACCACCTCGTAGCCCTCATCCTTGAGAGCCTTGCAGGCCTGCGTGCCCGAATAGTCGAACTCGCAGGCCTGCCCGATAACGATCGGGCCGGAGCCGATGATCAGAATCTTGTGCAAATCGTCGCGTCGCGGCACGGCAGGCGGACCGGGAGACAGAGGACAAGTCGAGCCGACCGGCGTGAGCCGGCGGGTACGGAAGCTGGTCGCGGGGCACGGCCGCAGCGCCCGCGGCAGAGGAAACGGTGCGAAAGACCGGGAAGGTTCGCAACGTCCAGACCGCGGGCGCAAATCTTCCCAACGGTATCAAGCTGACGCCGAATATCAAGCGGGGCCGCTTTGCCCGGCACACTAACCCGACGCGCAACCGAGGAGACGAATCCCTCCCTCGCTGGCGCGTGGGTCTACCGTCCAAGTCCCCTCGCTGGCGCGTCGGGTTAATGTACGATTCCCGCGCTCGCGCGTCGGGCTACCATGTCGCCTTGCTTTGCGCATCGGGCTATGGTGTTTTGGACAAATCCCCATCAAGTTTGCCGGTTATGCGGACGATATCAGTGAAAGCGACTCTGCGGCGCGGCCGTCTGCGCCTATGCCGCAGAGTTTCGGCTGCAACCTCGGGGGGGCCCGGGACATGCGCCGATGCACGGCCGGCCGCGGCTAGTCACCGCCGACGTTCGTTCGCCCGCCCCTTCCCTCGAGGGGCCGCGGGGAAGACGCCGCTTCGCCGGGCGGCTGCGGAAGCTCCCGCGGCTCTTGCTCGCCGCGCTGGTCGCCTGCAGCGGCTGCGTAAGCCCCTGGTCGCAATTGCACTTTTTTCAAACGACGCCGTTCCCGCAGTCGGAGATCGCCTACTACAAGGAGATCGCGACGCAGATCGCGGAGCCGGTCGGCGAGCCGGAAGCGCATTCCGACGCCGTCCTCGCCAGCGAGGCGCCGCATCGCATCCGGCATCCCTCCGACGCCGATATCATCGACCTCACGCTGGCCGACGCGATCCACCTGTCGCTGGCCAACAGCGAGATTATCCGCAGCTCGGGCGAGTTTCTCTCGCCGGGCAACACGCTGCTGCGGAACCCGGAAGCCGTTTCGTCGGTGTTCGATCCGGCGATTCAGGATTCGGGCGTCCTGTTCGGACGCCGCGGCGTTGAAGCGGCCCTCTCCGACTTCGACGCCCAGTTGACCTCCAGCATCACCTGGAGCCGCAGCGAGCAGGTGCAGAATAACCGCTTCCTGTCCGGCGGCCTGGAGCCGGGCGACACGCTGACGGAAGAAGCGGCCGCATTTACCTCGCAGCTCGCCAAGCCCATGGCCGACGGCGGCACGTTCTCGGTCGAGCACAACTGGAATTACACGCTGAACAACGTCCCCAGCCGCCTGTTCGGCTCGGCGTACACCGGCCTGTTGCGGGCGGAATACACGCGGCCGTTATGGGCGGCCTCGGGCACGGAGTTTACGCGGATCAACGGCCCCATCGGCCAGACGATTACGGGCGTCACGGGCGTCAGCCAGGGCGTGGTGATCGCCCGCATCAACGCCGACATTACGATTGCGGACTTCGAGCTGGCCGTCCGCAACCTGCTGAAAGACGTCGAAGACCTGTACTGGGACCTGGCGCTTGCTTACCGGACGTACGACAGCGAAGTCGTCTCGCGGAACAGTGCTCTGCGGACGTGGCGGGATCTGGCGGCCCGCTTCGCCGTGGGTGGCGTTTCGGCGGCCGATGAGGCCCAGGCCCGCGACAACTACTTCGATATCAGAGCCCGGGCCGAAAACGCGCTGGCCGACATCTATTCCATCGAGACGCGGCTGCGACGGCTCCTGGGACTGCCCGTGAATGACGGCGCCATCCTGCGACCCGTTACAGAGCCGGCGACGGCGGAATTCATCCCCGACTGGCAAATCTCGCTGGCGGAAGCGCTCACGCGGCGCGTCGAATTGCGGCGGCAGAAGTGGACGCTCAAGAGCCTGGAACTGCAGCTTCGCGCGGCCCGCAGCCTCACGCAGCCGCGGCTCGACTTTTCGAGCGGCTACCAGGTGAACGCCTTCGGCGATCACCTGCTCCAGCAGGGCAACAACGACGAGATGGGCACTTCGCAGGGCCTCAACAGCGCCTACGAGACGCTCACGCAGGGTG
>JAHWKJ010000681.1 GCA_019347905.1 Planctomycetota bacterium | reverse complement strand
AGGGAGGGGGGGAACGCTCTTGGTGCCGTTTCAAATTGGGAGAAGCCTGGTCTGCGGACCGGGTTCGGAACGCGAGGCAACCGAGCCGGGTGTGATGGTCAGATGCAGCATGCCGCCCCGTCCCTGGGTGGTTCTGCGGCCGTCCGTGCTTCAGGCTGCCAGTCCCGTGATGCGCTCTGACCGATCTGGTGCATTCCGCAAAGCGCAACGCAAATCGCGACCCGGGACCGGGCCGAATGCGGAACGTTTAATTCATGTGGCCTTCGGCTGCAATCCCAATTGGGAGCGGCATGGCTCACATCCCGCCTGCCGATGCCCTATCATGAGGGAAAACCAAATCGCATTCCTGCCTGCTTCCTTTGCCTCGTGACACCAATGCCCCTGCTGCGCTGGTTCGCTTTAGCGGCGGTCGCGACGGCGATCTTCGTCCCTGCGCCGCCTGGAGCAGTCGCTGCGGCGCCCGTTGTCCGCGTGGAGCAGGTTGGCTTCGACGGTTTGTTCAAAGTTGGCAAGTGGACGCCGCTGACGCTCTCGGTCGAGACCAGCGCTTCGATCAGCGCGGCTGCCGCCGTGGAGGCGATCGATCCCGACGGCAATCGCGCGCTGCAGCCGGGCGAATGGCAGACACTGCAAGGCAGCGGCCATTCCCGTCTCACCGTGCATTTCCAGAGTGGACGTCTTGACTCAACGCCGCGGGTGTTTCTGCTCGTCGAGCAGAGAGGCGGCACCCGCCAGCGGCCGCTGCGCGTCGCACCGCAGGACCGCGTGTTGGTGCGGGCGGTTCTGAAGCAGTCCGTGTTTCTCGTGGCGACGCTGGGGCGGCCCGCCGGTCTTGAACCTGAGGCCGCCTCGCAACCCTCCACATCGGGCGAATTGCGGACTGGAGGAGCTGATTCGGCCAACGAGAGCGGCTCGTTCGTGGGGGGCGGCATCGCCGTTGCGGCCTTCGACGATCCCCTTCGACTGCCTGCCGATGCGCTGGGCTACGACGGGCTCGACACGCTCGTCATCGCGGGGAATTACGATCTGCCGCAAGCTCAGTCGCGCTCCGTTCGCGACTGGGTGAGGCTGGGGGGGCATCTGGTCGTCGCCGTGGGCCAGGACGTTGACGAGTATCTCGACAGCTCGCTGGGAGGCTGGGTATCCGGCGGCCCGACTCCTGCCGTGTCCCTGCTGGATCGAGAGCCGATCCGCCTCCGCGAGCTGAGCGCGCTGGAAAGCTATTCCGATCAGCGGACGCCGCTGGAGATTCATCGTGGCACGGGCGTGGCGGCCGCGCCGATTGGTAGCACGAGCGGGCAGGTGCTGGTGCGTGCGGCGGGGGCTCGGCCGGTGGCCGTTCGCGTGGCGTATGGCTTCGGACGGATCACCTTTCTCGGCATCGATCTCAACCGGCCGCCGCTCGCGGGCTGGCCGGCCCTGCCGGGCGTAGTGCGCAAGCTGACGGGGATGCCTGCTCGCGACACCGCTGCCACGACCGACGGCGGGCGTCTGTCGCATACCGGCATCACGGAACTGGCCAGCCAGATTCACCGCAGCCAGCAACAGCACTCCGAGGTCGAACGGTCGAACCTGTGGACGGTGATGGGCCTGGTCGCCGCGTATCTGGTGATCGTTGGACCGCTCGACTATCTCGTGGTTCACCGGCTGCTGCGGCGCCCGCACCTGACATGGTTGACGTTCCCGCTATTGGTGCTGGCGGCCGCCGCCGCGGCGGGATGGACCGCCGCAGCTTCCAACGGCGGCAAACTGCTGGTGAAACAGCTCGACCTGGTCGATATCGAGGCCGGCACGGACACGCTGCGAGCGCGTTCGTGGATGACGCTCTACAGCCCGCGCACCGCGCGTTACCGCGTGGAGTGTGTGCCGGCTGGTGTGTTCGCAGGGCGCGATGACGTGCGCGACCCGCAGCAGGAGTCCGCCCTTCCGCCGCGGCTGTGCTGGTCCGGCGTTCCCGAAAATGTCTTCGGCGGGCTGTACCGCTCCGGCGGTATGCAGATGGCCGCGCCGTCGTACCGCTTCGAGCCGCGCTCCCGCGCTGTCGAGAACCTGCCGGCGCCGGTGTGGTCCACGCGCTCGCTGATCGGCCGCTGGCATGCGACTGAAGTTGGATCGCCGCTGGTCGAAAGCCGGCTGACGATTTCTCGCGGCGGCCAACTCGCCGGCGGCTTCACCCACCGTTTGAATTCTCCCATCACTGACTGGATGATCGCGTGGGGCACGCGCGTGTACCTGCCGCGCGATGACGGTACGTTTGCCGAAATTCCGCCGGACCGCGCCTGGCCGCCGGGCGGACTGTGGAGCGGCGTGCGACAGCGCGATTTGAGCGGGCTGCTCACGGGCGCGGCCGCGACGTTCGTCGGCAAGACGAAAGTCGGCGGCGACGAGTACCGCATCGCGCTGGCGAGCTACGACCCCTTCGCAGACGGCGGCGCGGACGCCGCTTTCGACATCCTGCGAATGCTGACGTTCCACGGGTCCGCGGGCGGCACCGCATACAGCGGACTCGACAACAACTCGTTGCGATCGGACGACCTCTCAGACCTGCTGGCGTTCGACCGCGCTCTGCTCCTGGGCCGCATCGAGCCGCCTGCCGCCGAATGGCGTCTCAAAGGACCGAAGATTTCGCCGGCCGAACCTGAGCGGGTCACGGTTATTCGTCTCGTCCTGCCCGTGGTTGGAGAGGAAGAGACAAGGTGACAAGGTGAGGGGGTGACAAGGTGACCGCTGGCGCTATGAGTGGCAGCCCCGCCTTGTCACCCCGTCACCCCGTCACCTTGTCACCTTGTCACCCCGTCACCTTGTCATCCCGTCACCCCTGGCACCTTCCCGTGATCGAGACCCGCAAACTCACCAAGCGCTACGGCAACCTCATCGCCGTCAACGAGATCGACCTCAAGCTCGAAGAGGGCGACGTGTTCGGCTTCATCGGACCGAACGGCTCCGGCAAGACGACC
>JAHWKJ010000136.1 GCA_019347905.1 Planctomycetota bacterium | reverse complement strand
GGTCAACGACACGTCCTATCTCGGCCGCTTCCACCGCGAGGCCCAGGCCGTCGCGTCGCTCGACCATCCGAACATCGTCCGCGCCTACGACGTCGACCACGAGACGCAGAAGGAGACGGACATCCACTTTCTGGTGATGGAGTACGTCGACGGCAAGAGCCTGCTGGACATGGTCAACCACGATGGGCCGCTGGAGTTCGTGGAGGCGGCCGAGTACATCCGCCAGGCCGCCGACGGGCTCTCGCACGCGCACGCGGCCGGCATGGTGCACCGCGATATCAAGCCGGGCAACCTGCTGGTGGACGGTTCGGGGACCGTGAAAATTCTCGACCTGGGGCTGGCCCGGTTCTTCAACGACGAAGATGAGTCGCTCACCGTCACGCACGATGAAAAGGTGCTGGGGACCGCCGACTATCTGGCGCCCGAGCAGGCGCTCGACAGCCACCGCGTCGACGCCCGCGCCGACATCTACAGCCTCGGCTGCACGTTCTACTTCCTCTTGACCGGCCACCCGCCTTACACGGAAGGCACGCTCGCGCAGCGGCTGATGGCGCACCAGACGCGCACCCCTCCGCCAATCACCGACGACCGTCCCGATACTCCGCGGGGACTGCTGGACATCGCCCGGACGATGATGGCCCGCGAGCTGGCCGATCGCTATCAGGCGGCGGCCGACGTCTCGGAAGCATTGGCCGCGTGGCTCGTGGACAATGCGGGCGCCGAATGGCGGCAGAAACACCCGAACCTGACCGGCAGCGGTTCCGGCCCCCACGCGGCGGCGACCGCACCGGCTGCGGCCGCTGTTTCCTCGGCGGCGCCCGCATCCCCGGCCCTGCCCTCCCCTGCCCCGCCCGCACGGCCCGCGACGGCCGTCCCAATCGCGAAGCCTGTCGCTGCGACGGCTGTTGCCCCTCCAGTCGTTCAGTCCACCCCAGGGGGTCAGACCCCTTTGCGGGCGAGCGATACAGAACTGCCGAAAGCGGGTGAACCGCAAAGGGATCTGACCCCGTCGGCGGGCCATCCCGCGATCAACCAGGCGGCACCCCCAGTCGAAGCGGCCGCCGAAGACGAAGCACCGACTGAGGGCGACAACGCGCTGGCGAATTTCCTCACGAAGCTCGGCGCAACGCCGTCGCAGAAGCGACCGCCCGCGGCCGAGAAACCGGCTGAAGCCCGCGAGGCGGCCGCGGCGACCGAGGCTCCTGGCGATCGCGAGTTCGCCGAACCACCCGAGCCGCCCGCACCACCGACGCCCCCGGCCGCACCACCGCCGAAGGAGACACCGCCGGTGCCGGTGGCGCAGCGCGTCGAAACGCCGGCCCCGCCCGCGGCACCGCTCGCACCGCCGGTGGCCCGAGCGGTGCCGGCAGCGGTCCCGACCGCGCGACCGGGCTCCATTCCCGTCGCAGCACCCATCGCCGCGCACGCGGGCGAGCGGCCGAGGGGCGCTGATTCGTCGGGAGGGGTCGCCGTCGCTGAGGCGCTGCCGCCGACCGAGTCGCGTCCTTTCGCTCCACAGCCTGCATCCGCCGTGCGACCTCGCCGCCGCACAGGACGCTCCAAGGGCAGTGTGACAGAGACGCTCAAGCGCCCCGCCGTCCTCGCCGCGCTGGGGGCGGTGGTGGCGGTGGGCGTGATTGTGGCGGGCTTCGCCGCCTTCTCCGGAGGTGATGACGAGCCTTCCGAGCCTCAGCATGGCGGCGGGCAAGCCGTCCGCGATACAGACGACGGCGGACGCGCGGCTTCAGGAACGCGAGCGGCGGCGGCCGATCCGCGCAAGCTGATCGGCAAGGAGATCACCGTCGGCCAGGGCGGGCATTTCGCAAAGATCGTCGAGGCGCTGGCCTACGTCCAGCAGAACTTTGCCGCGTCGTCGCGACGGACGCAGACGATCAAAGTCGGGCCCGGTGAGTATTCCGAAGCGCTGGTTCTCGACCACACAGCCAGACCGTGGCCGGAAGGAATCCGTCTCGTCGGCGACGAAGCTTCGCCGCCCGTCCTCGTGGTCGGCGGCAGTCCTGCGCTCAAGCTGCACAACCTGCGGCATTTCACGCTGGAGGACTTCCAGATCCGCGCGACGGGCACAACGCCGGCCATTGAGCTGGCGGGCTTTCTTGACGGCGTCCGGTTGAGGAACCTCAACATCCAAGGCTTTGCCGGCGTTGCCATCCTCGCCCGGGGAGCTCAGGGCGGCGTGGAAATCGGCTCCACGAAGAATGGGATCTACCTCGAGGATCTCCGGCTGACGGGCGCCGCGGCGGATGCAGTGGGCATCCGGTTCGAAGACGGCGTCGTGCGAACGCACGTTAGTAAGTGCCGCTTCATCGGGCCGGGACGCAGCGGTATTACCATCACCCAGAAATCGGTCGAGGTCGGAATCCGCGAATGTGTGTTCGCCCTGCTGGACACCGGCATTCGCTTTGAGGGTGGCGTGGAACTGAGGCGCAGCCGCGTCGCGAACAACTCCTTCTTCAAGCTGAATCGCGGTCTCGTCTTCGAGAAGGTTCCGACGGGGCGCGAAGTCGTCCTCGAACGGAACCTGTTTGACGAGATCACGGCGGGCGAGGTCGTGGTCGAGGCGGACTTCAAGCAGGCGGACCTGTATCCGCTGTTCAACGGCGGCAGCGCCTCGCACAACTGGACCAGCGGTCCGGCGGAACCGGCGGCGCGAGAGTACGATCTGTTCGACCGCGTGGGCCGCGCCGGCGTGAAGTTCCAGCACGTCTCGGCCGATCCCGCCGCGCCGGACTTCCTGGCGCCTGCTGCGAAGAGCCCGCACGCCTCCGTCGGGGGCGCACAGGGCGGCCTGAAGCCTTGGATCGGGGCCGTCGGGCCGAAGAAGTAGCCCGCTGATTGCGTGCCTCTTCGCGTGCTGGCTGATGCCGGGCCATTTCCGCCCGATCGCGACCGCCTGAAGGCGTTCACTACGAGCGGAGTGCTTTGCCCAAGCCGCAGAACCCGCAAGACGTCCATCCGTAAGTCACTGCTGCCAGAGGGCTTGTGACTTGTAGTGAACAGCGGCGTTCGGGCGATTTCAATCGTCCTGTGCGAGTTGCCCGCGGACTCGGGCACAAGCCCTTGGCGGCCCGGCAGTTAGCAGGGACGTGTACATCTGGACGGAGTCTCCGCCAAGCGCGCCCCCGGTCGCTCGTCACACCGATTCCGCGCGCAACTCCCATCCGGCCAACCACTTGTACTGTACACCTTGATACCCACTTTCGACCCCGTCTAGGATGGATTTCGCCGGCTCGCTCACGAAATGTGCGGCGGTCGGTTCAGTCGAAACTTTGGAACCCTTGAGTCCCTCGGATGGGCAGTCACGGACGACCAGCGGGTTGGATGCTCTGCCAGTCGTCTTTCACGGGCGGCCGGCCGGGTGGGAAGCGTGGTCGATGCTTCAAGGGACGACACCCATGCGACGTTCCACATCGCGGAACAGGACGGCCCGGCGCGTCCGTCGCTCTCAGGTGCGCTCGGTCAACCGCACGCGCTCGCCCCGGCAGCGCGGCCGCACACAGCCTCTGCCCGCGGCCGCCTATCACCGGCGCTGCCGCGGCGATGAGGACCGCGAAGCCTTCAACGCGCCCGAAGTGTGGCACGAGCCTGCGGGAGAAGGATCGCTCCGTTTCGTGGTGCAACCGCCCGGCAAGGGATACCTCCACCCCGTAACGGTCGAAGACGTCGAGCAGCGGATCGCGCTCTTGCCGCGGCGCTTCACGCGCGAAATCGAGGTCATCCAGTTCAGCGGCATGACTCGCAAACGTTCGCTGTTTCCCTGCTATGGGCTGCAGTGGGGGCCGAACGTTTACCTGTACCCCATCGAAGACTCGTACACGGAGTTCTATGTCCGTCCGCCGACGCCGCAGCAGAGAATCGAAGCCAACATGTACGGCGGTCGCTGGATTCCCGACGGCGGCTGTTGGCGGCTCGAGTGGACGCCGGAGACGATCCGCGATTTTTACCTCAACAACGTGCTGATCCACGAGATCGGCCACGTGCTCGACAACCGCAACTCCAGCTTCGAGGCCCGCGAGCGATATGCGAACTGGTTCGCGATCGAGTACGGCTACCGGACCTCGCGCGGGCGGAGGTAGGCGAGCGGGAAGCGTCAGCTTCCCGATTTATCCAAACACTTGGGCGCCTGCTTCCCAGAGGCTGCTGAGGCAGCGCCCGCTTCGTTCGCTTCGTTGCACAAATCGGGAGCCTGACGGCTCCCGCTCGCTTTCGTCACTTCGTCTCACACCGGCAGACCGCGCTCTTCGCGAATGCGCCGGACCTCGCGCATCACCCGGTCGATCAGCTCCGCGTTGCGCTCCAGCGCGAGATACTCCCACACGTACGAGACCAGGTTCAGGCCCACCGCGGCGACCGCCGCGAGGTAATGCAGCGTTGCGGAGGAGACTGCGCCGATGGTGAAATCCGCCGGCGACGCCGGATCGGCCGCGGCTCCGGTCGCGCCGGCGAGCACCAGCAGCAGCACGCACCCAACGAGCGCCGGCACAATGCGGTACTTCAGCGTCTGGTTCTCGCGGCGGGCGTCATCGGCAAGTGCGTAGGCCCGGCTGGTCTCTTCCATCCACCGCCCGGTGCCCATGAAGTACGTCAGCACCAGGGCGTGGACCATGGCGGCGAACACGAGGCCGCCCAGCCCGACGAGAAGATGCGTGCCGACGCTCCCCTGCCCTGCCCGGCTGGCAGCGGCCGGATCGTCGATGCCCCGGCCGAGCACCATCGACGCCGCCAGCAGGCCGATGCTGAGGACGCTGAGCGTGAGAAAGATGCGCTTCACGGCACTGCAGCTCTCTCGGGAACGTTCGGGCGAGCGGGAAGCGTCAGCTTCCCGATTCATCCAAAGGTCGCAAGCCCGCTCGACACGGACATTGCCTGCCTCGTCGCACGCATCGGGAGCCTCACGGCTCCCGCTCGCCTGGCCGCTGCATTATGCTGTCGCGGCACCTGTCCGCCTGCGCGAATCATACGTCGAGGCTGTCCGCATGAAAATCACCCGCATCGAGACGTTTCCGGTCCGCATCCCGATCAAGCCGAAGTACCACATGATCACGGCCCTCGGCCGGCACGAGGTGTCGGACTATCTGCTGGTACGCGTCGAAACCGACGCCGGCATCGAGGGCGCGGGCGAAGCCACGGTGTCTCCTCGCTGGAGCGGCGAAACTGTCCCCGGAGCGAAGGCTCTCATCGACGACATCTTCGCGCCGCTTTTGCTCGGACGCGATCCCCGCGATATCGAAGCCGTCGACGCCATTCTCGACGCGGCCGCCCGGCTCAACTGGTTCGCCAAGAGCGCCATCGAAATGGCCTGCTGGGACATCCGCGGCAAAGAGGCCGGCAAGCCGGTGTATGAACTCTTGGGCGGCGCGGCCCGGCCGCTCCAGATCCGCTGCCGCTTCTCGATGGGCGCCTTTCCGCCCGACCGCGCCCGCGCCCGCGCCGCCGAACTGGTCGACGAGGGCTTCAGGACGATCAAGGTCAAGGTCGGCACCGGCGACCTCGACGAAGACGTCGAGCGGGTGCGCGTCGTCCGCGAAGCGATCGGCCCCGAGCGCGACCTCGTGATCGACGCCAACTGCGGCTACGACACGCGTACCGCCATCGAAGCGGCACGACGCATGGAGCCGTATCGCGTCGCCTTGTTCGAGCAGCCGACGCCGTTGGGCGAATTCGACGCACTGGCCGAGGTTCGCGCAGCCGTGCAGCCCGTTGTGATGGCCGACGACATCTGCTTCGATCTCGCCGACGCCCGCGAGCTGGTATTCCACGGCGCGTGCGACGTGATCAGCGTCTATCCCGGCAAGAACGGCGGCATCCGCAAGTCTAAACAGATCGTCGATTACGCGGCCGAACACCGCATCGCCTGTTCAATCGGCTCGAACCTGGAGCTGGACGTGGCCAGCGCCGCGATGGCCCATCTCGTCGTCGCCTGCCCCAACATGCTGATCGAAACCTACCCCGGCGACCTGCTGGGCCCCGCCTACCACGAGTTTTCGATCGCGAAGAACCCACTGTCGATCGCCGGCCCGGTCATCACCTGCCCCGACGGCGCGGGGCTGGGCGTGGAAGTTGATTGGGACAAGGTGTCGCATCAATCGCTATAATGGAAAGCAAGCGTGACGACATTCTGCAGGAGCCGCCGACCATAGCCGTTGAATTGCGAAGGAACGACCGAGCATCGAAGGATCCGCGTCATGTCCGCTGTGGAAACCGTAGCCGTCGCCGATCTGCACAGTGGCGACCGAATGTCGCAGGAAGAGTTTCATCGCATCTACGAGCAGATGCCTGAAGACTTCCGGGCCGAACTCATTGGAGGAATCGTCTACGTGTCCTCACCTCTGAAGCGGCCGCACGGGACGAATCAGCTACCATTGGGCAGCTTGTTCTTTCACTATGAGAGCCTGACGTCTGGCGTGGAATGTGCCGACAACACCACGGTCATTCTCGCGGATGATGCCGAGCCCCAGCCGGACTTGTTCCTGCGAATTCTGGAAGAGTGCGGCGGCCGATCGCGGGTGACCCCCGACGACTACATCGCAGGGCCGCCGGAACTGCTGGCCGAAATCGCCCACAGCAGCCGCGCCGTCGATCTGCACGCCAAGCGCGACGACTATGCCCGTCACGGCGTGCTGGAGTATCTGGTACTGTGCGTGCGGGAGCGGCGACTCCGCTGGTTCGACCTCGCGAACGATGCCGAGCTCGAGCCTGGCGACGACGGCATCTATCGCATTCGCACGTTTCCGGGACTGTGGATCGATGGCGCGGCCCTCGTCGACAGAGACTCCCGGCGGCTGATGGACGTGCTCAATCGCGGTCTCGCCACGCCCGAGCACGCGGCGTTCGTCGAGCGGCTCGCAGCCGCGCGAGGAGCTCACAAAGATGAATGATCCTGGAATCGCACAGCGACGCGTTCTCGGACCCGATTGATGCCCTCACTGCGGAGCATCTAGTCTAGCCGCATGTCGACGCTCGCGCTGTGTGCCGTCAGACCTTCCACGCCAGCCATTCGCCGCACGTCGTCGGCCGCGACCGCCAGCGCCTCGCGCGAGTACGCGATCACGCTCGACCGCTTCAGAAAGTCATTCGCGCACAGGCCGTTGGCGAAGCGAGCTGTCCCGCCTGTCGGCAGCACGTGCGACGGGCCGGCCACATAGTCGCCCAGCGCCACCGGCGTGAAGTGCCCGAGGAACACCGCCCCGGCGTTCTGCACGCGGGCCAGTAGCGCTTCGGGATCGGCCGTCGAGATGTGCAGATGCTCGGGGGCGAGGTGGTCGGTGAGTGCGGCGGCTTCGTTCGCATCGCGGGTGAGGATCAGCGCCCCGAAAGCCTCCAGGCTCTCGCGGGCCAATTCGCCGCGCGGCAGCCGCGCGAGTTGCGCTTCCAGCTCGCGCTTGACCGCGGCAATCAGCGGCTCGTGCCACGAAATGAGCACGCTCGATCCGGGGCTGTGCTCGGCCTGCGAGATCAGGTCGCTCGCCACGAATGCCGGCCGCGCCGTCTCGTCCGCCAGCACCACGACTTCGCTCGGTCCCGCAATTGAATCGATATCCACCGTGCCAAACACGTGCTGCTTGGCCAGCGCCACGTACAGGTTGCCGGGGCCGACGATTTTGTCGACCCTCGCAATCCCTTCAACTCCGTAAGCCAGCGCGGCCACAGCCTGCGCACCGCCAACACGGTAGACCTCGCTCAGCCCCAGTTCGTGGCACGTCGCCAGCAGTTCGCGGTTGTAACCGCCGAACTCCGTCGGCGGCACAACAACGGCGATCTCCTTGACCCCCGCGACCTGCGCCGGCACCGCTGTCATCAGCACGGTCGAGGGATACGCCGCCGCCCCCCCCGGCACGCACACGCCCACACGCCGCAGCGGCAGATAGCGCTGCCGCAGTTCCACCCGCGCCGCTCCGCTCTGTCGCACGATGCACACATCCTCGTGCAGGATCGCCCGCTGAAATTCGACGATGTGCTCGCGAATCCGGCGGACCGTCGCCAGGAACTCCGCATCGACCTGCGAAGCCGCCGCCGCCAGTTCATCCTGCGAGACCCTCAGGCCGCCAGCCGAGAGGTCGCGGCCGTCGAGCTTAAGCGTGTAGTCCAACAGCGCCGAAAGGCCCTCGCGCTCGACGTCCCCGCAGATTCGCGTCACGACGTCCCGCGGCAAGAGGGGTTCGCCGAACAGCTCCATCGTTCGCTTGCGCCCCGCCTCGCTGACGACGTCGCCCCGCGGGCTGAGCTTGCGCCGAAGTTCCGCGAACAGCGGCTCCGCGTCGTCCCGCGTGCAGTCGATGGTGGTGATCTTGAGCGAATTCATCAGCGGAACAGACGAGGCAAGGGTCTGGGCGTCACCGTTCCGATTCAAGCAGAGGCCGCTGTGGCTTGCAATGCGCGATTTTTCCGACGAGGCCGCGGCCGGCCCGGTCCGGCTCCTTAGTGTTCCGTGACGCGGCCTGGCTCCCTTGCGTCGTGTGCGCGTGCGTCTGACAATGGTCGACGCAAATCCGACGACAATACACTGGTCGTCAATGCCTGCTGCCCACTGCCTTCCGCCTACTGCCGACCGAAACCCATGCCCAAACCGCTCATCGATCTCCGCAGCGACACCGTCACCAAACCCACGCCCGGCATGCGACGGGCCATCGCCGACGCGGAAGTCGGCGACGATATGGTGGGCGAAGATCCCACCGTCAACCGGCTCGAAGCGATGTGCGCCGAGATGTTCGACAAGGAAGCCGCCGTCTACGCCTGCTCCGGCACGCAGTCGAACCAGATGGCCGTCCGCACGCATTGCCGCCCCGGCGATGAGCTGCTCATCAACGAAGCCGGCCACATCGCCAACTTCGAAGCCGGCGGACCGGCCGTGCTCTCCGGCGTCACCGTCCGCACCATCCCCGCGCCGCACGGCATGCTCGACGACGACGAACTCGATGGCAAGATCCGCCGCGACGATCAGCACCTCTGCCGCACGCGGCTGGTCTGTATCGAGAACACCACCAACATGGGCGGCGGCCGCGCCTGGCCCTTGGAACAACTGGAGCGCGTCTCCGCCTGGTGCCGCGATTCCCGCCTGAAGCTGCACATGGACGGAGCGCGGCTGTTCAACGCCTGCGTGAAGCGCGGCTACACCGCCGCCGATGTGGGCCGACTGGTCGACACCGTCTCTGTCTGTTTCTCGAAGGGCCTCGGCGCTCCCATGGGCTCAATCCTCGTCGGCTCGGCCGAAGACATTGCCGTCGCCCGCCGCTCGCGGAAGCTGTTCGGCGGAGCCCTCCGTCAGGCCGGCATCCCCGCGGCCGCGGCGATCTACGCCCTCGAAAACCACATCGACCGCATGGCCGAAGATCACGCGAATGCGCGCCTCCTGGCGGAAGGCATTGCCGAGATCGACGGCCTCTCCATCGGCCCGGACGACGTGGAGACAAACCTCGTCTTCTTCGAGGTCGATCCCGAGTTGGGCACCGCGGCGGCCCTCATTCAGAAACTGCTGGCCCGCGGCGTGCGAATGGGTTCGACCGTGGCGCAGCGCGTCCGCGCCTGCACGCATCTCGACGTCACCCGCGGCGACATCGAACGCGCGATCGAGGCCCTGCGCGAAACGGTCGAAGAGGACCTGCACACCCCCGTCGGCGCCGCGGCCGGTCCCTACGCCCAGTAAGGCGAGCGGGGGGCGTCAGCCCCCCGATTCCTCCAATGGCCAATGCCACTCCCCATCACTCCACTCCCTGCGAGTCAGGTGGCCTTATCCGCTGGACGAATCGGGAGCCTGACGGCTCCGCTCGCCTGGGGCCTTGCTCGCTGGATGAATCGTCAGCCTGACGGCTCCCGCTCGCCTTGCAGCCACTGGCTCAGATGGCGCTCCCAAAGCGGCGCAATCCACAGCGCCAGTGGATGCTTCTGGTTGCGCACGTACCGCACCGCCGCCAGCACGGCTCGAAAGTTGCGCCGCTTCCGTTTCGATCCCGACTCTGTCCACCACGTGCCGCTGTCCGGCTTCCGCCATTGGCAGTTGAGCCTCCGGCTGCCGTAGCTCTTGAAGTCGCCAAGGATGCGCGAAGGCTCCGGGTCGCCGCGAACGCCGACGACCAGATGCACGTGCTCGGCCATGACCGCGACCGCGATCAGCTCCCACCCCCGGTAGACAGCAGTCTCGTGGAACTGTTCCAGCAGAGCATCCGCCTGCGGCTGTACAAGCCTGACAGGCGCGCACTTCAGCGAATTGACGGCAACAGTTTCGAGGCCCGGCATTTCGGCGTCATATGGCGTTCCCGGCACATTGTGCACGCGCAATTTTCCGTCCCGCTCGCGCACGGGCGCCACAAATCCGCGACGATCGCCGGGCAGCCAGGTGCCGTACGTCGTCCACGTCAGCAGCCAGTACCGGTCCACTCGAAGAATCCCGTTGAAACCCAGGCGAGCGGGAGCCGTCAGGCATCCGGATCCCACCAAAGGCTGCCGCCACTTGCAACCCTGCAGCGAATTCGTCCGTCTCGCCGAGCGGGCGGGCGTCAGCCCCCCAATTCCTCCAATGGCCAATGCCACTCCCCACACTCCCACTCCCTGCGAGTCGAGTGGCCTCAATCGCTGGACGAATCGGGAGCCTGACGGCTCCCGCTCGCGTGTTACCGGCCGCGCGCTTGCGGCGACTCCGGCTCGATGGCACTCTTTACGAATCCGATCACCCGCAAGCGCGGATATTGCGATGCAGAGTTCACCCGCTCCCCTGCCATTTGGTTCGGACGATCTTCGGCTGCCGGACGCGTTGCGCGAACCGCTGGTCGCGCACCTGAATGACCTGCGGCAGCGCTACCTCGAACGCAACTGGGCCGGCCGCGTCGGCTTCGGCCAGCGTCCGGCACTGGTGGTGATCGACCTGGCCCGCTACTGGACCGAACCGGGCGCCGCGGCCATCTCCAGCCGTCTCGATTCCGTCATCGAGGCGACGCTGCAAGTGCTGGCCGCCGCCCGCCAGGCGCGCATCCCCATCTTCTTCACGACCTGGGACTACGACCCCGACGCCCCCCCCAGCCCGCACGACCGCAAGCTCAATCTTGGCGAAGGTCCGGTCGACGAGCGGATGTTCGAGCTCGACGAGCGGCTCGCCCGCCGCCCCGGCGAAAAGCTGATCCGCAAGCGCTACGCCTCTTGCTTCAAGGGCACGAACTTCCACGAGATGCTCACTGGGCTCGCGGTGGACACGCTGATCGTCACCGGCGTGAGCACCAGCCACTGCGTCTATGCCACCTGCCGCGACGCCTGCGACAGCTTCCGCGTCATCGTTCCCGAACAAGCCGTGGGCGAGCGCTGCGAACTCCTGCACCGCGTCAACCTGCTGGACATCGACATCGACCTGGGCGACGTCGTGCCGGTGCCTGAGGTTGTCAATCGGCTGGTTTCGCATGCAGCGGCGCGCTGAATGCGGTGCCGCCGCTTTGGGACAGGGACACATTCCACCGTTTTGGGGGCCGCTAGTCTGGCTCGCCAAGCGGGCGAGTCGCTTTGTCGCGAGGCCGTGGTATCGGCTGCGAGCCGAGATCGGCCTGCCGCCCGCGCGGGAAGGCAACCCCTTGGCGGACAGTCATTCGCCGCTGCTGACTCTCGCTCTGTTTTCGGAATTGCTAGCCGCGAAACAGCCGGATTGGCCTTTACAAACCGTCGTCACCGGCTTCCCCTGCCCCGGCCGGCCATGGCGATCGACTACGCCCCCTATGGTCAGGTCTTCCCGCGGGCGGCCGCCGTCGTCCATCACGGCGGCGTCGGCACGACGGCGCTGGCGATGCGCTGCGGTTGTCCCATGCTGGTCGTTCCCTTCGCGTGGGACCAGTGGGACAACGCTCATCGCGCGGTGCGGCTGGGCATCGCGCGGACGATTGAGCGTCGCCACTACACGCCAGCCCGGGCCGCCGGTGAATTGCGGAAGTTGCTCAACGATCCCGCTTACTCACAACGGGCGCAACAGGTCGCAGCGCGCATGCAATACGAAAACGGCGTCGAGACA